>CAZJUK010000184.1:0-1532 GCA_964549145.1 uncultured Methylophilaceae bacterium | reverse complement strand
AAGCTAAAAAAATAGCAATTAACCCCAAAATACTAGTTAAATTAAAAACTTCATTATCAATTTCAACTATTTGTAAAATAGCACCAACAATTACTATCCCAGAAATCGCATTCGTCACTGACATTAATGGCGTATGAAGTGCAGAAGTCACATTCCAAACAATGTGGTAACCCACTAAAATTGCTAAGATAAACACAGTAATATTTTGCATTGTTGCGAATTCATTCATCACAATTCCTTTTCAATGATTGTTAACCACACTACCCTGACTACATAACCTACATGCAGCGACTAGCTCATCGTCATTAAGAAAATTAGAATAACCATCTTCTTTGATAATCAGCTTTATAAATTCAAACACGTTTCTCGCATATAATGACGATGCGTCTGTGCTGACTAAACTAGGTAAATTGGTGTAACCAATTAATGTAACGTTATGTTTTAAAACCACTTCATTAGCAACCGTTAAGGGGCAATTCCCCGCCCCGCCCTTCCCAAGCCCAGCAGCTAAATCCACAATGACAGAGCCATGTTTCATTTTTTTAATCGTATTTTCATTTAATAAAATAGGTGGTTCACGGCCAGGAATTAGTGCAGAAGTAATAATAATGTCAGCTTCTTGCGCCCTTTCCGCAACCAGGTCAGCTTGGCGCTTCATCCACGCTTCTGGCATTGCAGATGCATAACCTAACTCTCCTGCAGCGATTTTCATTTCCTCATCTGTTTCATAAGGCACATTGATAAATTTAGCACCTAACGAGGCGATCTGCTCCTTTACAGAAGGCCTCACATCAGAAGCTTCCACGACGGCACCTAACCTTTTAGCAGTGGCAATCGCTTGCAAACCAGCAACCCCAGCGCCTAATACAAGCACACGTGCTGCTTTAATTGTCCCTGCTGCAGTCATCAGCATAGGCATGAAATGTTGATAGAAATGGCTAGCCAGCAATACAGATTTATAACCTGCGATATTAGCTTGTGATGAGAGCACATCCATACTTTGGGCACGCGTGTTCCGTGGTAAAGCTTCTAAAGAAAAGGCTATTAAGCCTTGCTTGCTCATCGCTTGTAGGTTTACTGTATTGAACGGTTCTAGCATGCCAACAATCGCCGTGCCAGGCTTCATCATTTCTATTTCATAAGGCTCAGGGGCTTGGACTTTTAAAACGAGTGGACAAGAAAATACTTGTTTGGCATTGCCCAAATGCGCGCCAGCAGCAGTGTAAGTGTCATCTGAAAAGTTAGCATGATCTCCGGCACTCTGTTGAACCCACACTTCACATCCCAAACTGACAACTTTTTTAACAATATCTGGCGTTATTGCTACACGGTGTTCAAATTCACGAACTTCTAGTGGAATACCAACCTTCATTTTTAATCCTTAACTTTTTGCTTATGAGGACGAATTAAAGTGTTTTATTATTGTTAGGTCTTGCTACAAGTCTATCAAACAAATCTAGTATCGCAAATTAAGGAAGACGCTAAAGAAGCAAAGAGTATTTTATCCACCTAAATAAAGATATTAGAAAGAG
>CAZJUK010000183.1:0-1573 GCA_964549145.1 uncultured Methylophilaceae bacterium | reverse complement strand
TACGTATTCGTGCGCGATTTCTTTAATAGTCGGCAGGTCTGAATCTGCAAGTTGCTTGGTATTTAGAATTGCATCCTCAATTGGGGTATATAAACCAAAAGTTGAACAGTTTAAGGTTAATTGGCTAGCAAGCGCCTGATAAATATTAATGCCGCTGCAACAAAATAAAGAGGATTTATTCTCACATTCTGCTAATAAAATTGCTTGCGGGCGATGATACTCATATTTTTCATTTTGTATCTTCCCACTCAATGAGGCAATGGTTGGGTAATTAAAAATGTCGCCAATGTTAATATCCAACTGAAAATCTTGTTTAAGCTTAGTTGTTATTTGGACAGCAAATAAGGAGTCGCCACCAAGGTCGGTAAATCGATCATTGATGCTGACTTGATCAACTTTTAATACACTTTGCCAAACATCAGCCAACATATTCTGCAAATCATTTTGTGGCTCTATATATTGACCTTCCATCCTATTGAATTGTTGATTAATCGGAGGTAGTGATTTTCGATCAAGTTTATCGTTAGAAGTAAAAGGCAGTTGATCTAAGATGACAAAGTGATGCGGTACCATATAGTTTGGTAAGCAATTGAAGATATGATCTTTTATACGCTTTAAGTTGCTATGCTGAGTTGATAAGTCACCGGTTAAAGCTAAATAAGCTACGATATTTTTATTGTATTTAGTTTGGACAATTTCTACTGCACACTGCTTAACTAGCTCGTGGTTGATGAGTGTCGATTCAACCTCATCCAACTCAATTCGATACCCGCGAATTTTAACTTGACGATCAGTACGCCCCAAAAACCTAATATCTCCATTTGGGAGTTCTATGCCAAGGTCTCCTGTTGCATAAGTACTGACTAATTCAGTATTAATTCTAATGGTTTTAAATTTTTCTTGGGTAAGCTTTTCACGGAAACGATACCCACGAGCCAAACCTATACCTGCTATATAAATTTCACCAATTTTTTTAACTTGGCATTGTTTTAAGTTTTCATCAAGGATAAATAGCCTAGCATTCTGAATGGGTTTGCCAATGGTAATTGGGAGATTGATTTTCGGCTTGGTTATATTTGGAGATGCAGCTTTCCTATTAAATAAGATTGCATAGCTACTATGAATGGTCGCCTCAGTAGGTCCGTATAAATTAATTAATTTTAATATTTTTGTTTTCTGCCATATCAGTTCGCATAAGTCTTTTTCAACATTTTCTCCCCCAAGAAACAATACTTTTAGAGAGTCTGGCAATATACTTCTTTCGACAAAAGCTCTAATAACTGATGGTGTAGAGCCAATGCATGTGATTTCATTAAAGTATTTAGATTTTGCTATTTCCAATAGGTTGTCTACAACGACCAGCTTGCCTCCAGAACAAATAGGTGTGAATATTTGCCCTGCGCTTGCATCAAATACCAATGAAGCAGTCACCGGAATAACCGCGCGTTCTTCTTGAGTCAGTATATGGTTTACTCGGTACGTTATAACATTTGTCAAACCACAATGCCGCACATCGACCCCTTTGGGTTGTCCAGTCGAGCCAGAAGTGTAGAGAACATAGGCTAAGTCTTGT
>CAZJUK010000182.1:0-1586 GCA_964549145.1 uncultured Methylophilaceae bacterium | reverse complement strand
ATTGGGATTACATTGGCTGGAAAGATAAATTTTCAAAACCAGAATACAGTAACAGACAACGTAAAGCCGCTGCATTTAATAAGGCAGGTTTTGTTTACACACCACAGTTTATTTTTAATGGTCGTGACTTTAAAGGTTGGGATAATAACCGGCTAGCAGGTGCAATTGACCGACAACAAAAATTGGCGGCGCGCGCTAATGTCACTTTAGAAGCTGTAAGCAACAAGGATGGTGGCATCACTTTGAAAACGAATGCCAAGGCTGCAAACCCTGCGGATGCAAATAAGACAGATATATTTGTGGTGCTTTATGAAAACAACTTAATAACGGAAGTGAAAGCTGGCGAAAACAACGGTCGCGAATTAAAACATGATTATGTTGTGCGTAAAATGTTTGGCGCTTATCAAATCAATAATGATAATACATTCAGCAAAAAATTTACACTAGGCAAAGACTGGAAAAACAAAGATGCAGGTGCTGTTATTTTTGTTCAAGACGCAACGAATGGGGAAATAATTCAAAGCTTATCGTTACAATTTTGTAGCTAATTACTTATACGGGTCTATGTTATTCGTATTTCAGTCAATAGCCCAGCCTCTAACCAAGAGGCTAGGTATCGCGCAGCTTGTTGGGTAGCATCACCCTCAACTGCCTCATCTAGGTATTCACACAATAAAGAAAAATTTGCACCGTTTATCATCTTTTCTAGTGCTTGATATTCAATTGTTGCAAGTGAACGGAAATGTGAATTCAACTCGGAACGCCATACTAAACATGGCTTGTTTACTTGCTCTGGATTCGGTGGCGTTTCTTCAATATTCAGAGCCTGCCAAATTGAAATAAGATTCCAATGTATATCTAAAATTTGTACTGATGGATGAAATTTAAAGCTTAAATTACCCCAAGTTTCAGGGGGAATTTGTGCTAGATTTTCTAACTGCACAGTTGGTGCATCTTCTGCATCAAAGGCCAACCCTAGCGACCACTCAAACCGTGCCATTTCTCCAGTAACGGGGTGGTCAGACAATGTGTTTTTAAGATGCACATGCATTGCAGCACCGACCCAACGCATATTGCGATAATTTGATGGGTAAGTGTCAATATAAGAACGAGCTATTTTATCAAATAGTGTGCGACCCATTAACAATTGAAGCTTAGGGTAAGATGTTGCTAATGCTTCAATAATACGTAATTTATAGGCATCAGCATAAATACTTAATCTTTTAGTAGCACCCACTTTTTCATCGTTAATAATATACTGCATCAAAGTATTTGATTCATTATTTTTCATCAAGTACGCTTGGAATTCCAATTGAATTTTCGCTAAATGACTCATGCCGTTTCCCCTAACACCCTGATTGAAATATCACGTGCACGTTGCAACTCTTCGACTAATACATGAAGCTCAGGTATTTGGTCGTCGCGCTCTATCATAGTGGAAACAGCCCCTAATCGGGCAGTGGCATACGCATACAATTCCCATACAGGGTCAATAATAGGCGCATCATGCGTATCAATAATATAGTCGCCATGATTATGATGGCCTGCCAAATGCATTTGTTGCACACGTTTTGCAGGTACTCCAT
>CAZJUK010000181.1:0-1614 GCA_964549145.1 uncultured Methylophilaceae bacterium | reverse complement strand
CCCTAACTAAATTTAGGATTTTTCCTAAATATGCATGCCGTCGTGGTGAAATTGGTAGACACGCTATCTTGAGGGGGTAGTGACGAAAGTCGTGAGAGTTCGAGTCTCTCCGTCGGCACCAGTAGTTAGTATCAAGCAGTATCATAAACCATCAATATCCTAGTAAATACAACAACTTAATAATATAAACTGCATCATGTGGTCGCATATCGTATTGTACAAACGCTTTACAAAACGTACAAAAAAGCGTACAAAAACATATCTTATTTATTTTTTGTACGTTTTAATCAATTATGGCTAAAAAGCTATCTGCTGAATTACTAGATGACCTCACCATAAAGGCTGCAAAGTCACTAGCTAAAGAATATACGTTGCGAGATGGTAACGGCTTGTTTTTGCTTGTACATCCCAACGGTAGTAAATACTTTCAGCTACGCACCACGCTGCATGGCAAATCTAAGAAAATACAGTTAGGTGCTTATCCTGATTTAACACTGGCTAAAGCACGGACATTAGCAAAAGAAAATCGTCGCCTGATTGATGACCACAAAGACCCAATCATAGAGGCAAAACTTGCTAAAGCTAAAGAAGCGCAAAATGCTGATGCTACCTTTCGTTCGGTTGCAGAAACTTGGCTAGACATTAAAAAACACACACTAGCTAAAAGTACACATCTAAAAATACAGCAAACCTTTAACGCCAATGTGTATAGCAGATTAGGTAAATACCCAATCAACAAGATTGATAACCAAATGGTGAGAGATTGTTTGCTGGTGATGCAAAAACGTGGTGCATTAGAATTAATGGAAAAATCACGCGGGTGGATTAAGCAGATATTTGATTTTGCATTGAGCGATAAGTTGATTAGTGAAAACCCAATACCAGTAACAGACTTGCGACTAAAAAAACATATTAGTGAAAAATTCCCACGATTAAAGACACCGCAAGATGCTGGCAAGTTACTACGTAACCTTAACGATTATGCTGGCAGTTTTGAAGTTTCAACCTGTGTTTATCTCATGCTTAACCTAGCGCAAAGACCGAGTGAGTTACGTTGTGCCAAATGGGTAGACTTTGATCTTGATAATGCCGTTTGGACAATACCACTAGAACAATCTAAAACACGTAAGCACATGACTAAACCGCACACCGTCATGCTTTCTAGGCAAGCTATAGCCGCTTTAAAAGAATTAAAACAATACACCAGTCACAGTGAATATGTTTTTGCCTCGCGCTGGCTTAATAAGCCTGTATCCGAGGCAACCATACGCAAAGCATTTAGATTAAACTTTACTGACTACCACATCGTGCCACATGGTTGCCGTCACTTTTTTAGCACACAAGCCAATGAAAGCGGCTTGTTTAGGAATGATGTCATTGAAGCTGCATTGTCACATGGCGATGCAAACAAAATTAGAGAAATTTACAACGAAGCTACTTATGACAAAGAACGTCAGCAATTAGCGCAATGGTGGAGTGACCAATTAGATATTATGCGTGATGGTGCAAAAGTAATGCCAATTAAAAAAGCATAATAGTTTAACCATACCTAGCATGGGCTTAATTACCCTATGTGAAAACTAAGCAACCCTAGCTTAATTGGAGTGGTTTTTT
>CAZJUK010000180.1:0-1625 GCA_964549145.1 uncultured Methylophilaceae bacterium | reverse complement strand
TAAGCTGGTCTAGTGTTATCAATTAATTACTTTTACTGCAGTATCTGCTGTGATAACCATCAATATCGCTTTCCTATCTCAGAAAACTAGAACTGCACCGTAAATAAGTAGTGGCATTTAGTGATGACTACCAACATATGCGTTTATTGCTTTATTTATACCCAGCGAATTCCTCGCCAGGTTTAGTATTGCGATATACCGTCATACTCTTCTTAAGATCAGTAATTTTTTTCATTATAGGCTCCATCATCCAAGAATGTGAATAGCCTTTATTGCCCCAAAGTTCATACGCTTCTTTAGGGTCATTTTTAATGTCAAACAGTTGTGGAAAGCTAAACTTTTGAACGACAGAATGAGTCGATTCGTAAGCTGCAAAATGCATTTTCATATTACGCCATTTTATCGCAAATAATTCATCTCCAACAAAAACTATAAAATGGTCTCGGTTAGATTTTGTTTGTTTACCTAAAAAGAAGTCCATTTGATTTACGCCGTCAATAGGACGATCTGTCGGTATCAATTTTTCAGCTCCAGCAAAGCTTGCAATAGTGGTGTACATATCAATATCACCTACGATTTCATCTGAAACGCCGCCCGCTTTAATCTTATTTGGGTAACGGACCATAGCAGGAGTTCGTAAACCTCCTTCATAAGCCGTGCTCAAACCACCGCGCCATTGGCCATTTGAACCACCCCCGCCATTTTCACCAACAGATAGGCCAGAATCTTGAGGGAAATTACCCGCACCATTATCACCAGTTAAGATAACGATAGCATTATCAGCAATACCTGCACCTTCAATTGCTTTTAGTACAAGACCAATATTGTAATCAACTTCCATTTGCGTATCGGCATAGATACCCGCTTTAGAGGCGTTTTCAAAATCCGGATGCACGGTAAATGGTGGATGAAAATGGGTAAAGGCAATATAGCTGTAAAAAGGCTTGCCTGATTTAGCTTATTTTTTGATATTATCTATGGCGCGATTGGTGATTTCGCGATCTAAAGTCACTTTTACAGGTATATCAAATACCTCAACTTTTTTAGCGTCTTTGCCCTTGTAGCCTTCATAAATGTAAGGCGTTGTTGCTACGCTAGGATCCCATTGGGAGGTTGTGGTGTAAGCTGCCGCTTGAGTACCTTCTTGAGTGCCCCAGAAATAATCATATCCTTGATAATTGGGTAATTTTTTAATATTCGAACCCACATGCCACTTACCAAACAATGTCGTGTGGTAACCCGCATCAGATAGCAGCTCTGGCAAGGTATATTCCCAGCTTGCAAGTCCATCAGGTTCGCCAGGAGCAGGGACTTTTTGATTGCCTGTTCGAATAGGTAAACGCCCCGTGTGTAATGCAGAACGAGTAGGTGTACATTGGTTTTGAACGTTAAAGTTTGTTAAGCGCAAACCTTGATTGGCCAAATCATCGATATTTGGCGTTTGAATAGTACTGCCTTGAATACTTAAATCACCCGAGCCCCAGTTATCAACTGGGCATATATATGATATTGGGCTTACTTTTAGCAAAACTAATGCTTGAAATTGAAAGTAACGATAACAAAGTTAATAATTTTATTAAATTTTTCATAAGTGTCAACTTTATTAAAACTATGATTATATTAAG
>CAZJUK010000179.1:0-1662 GCA_964549145.1 uncultured Methylophilaceae bacterium | reverse complement strand
CCTGCATCTAATCTTGTCATGGCAATTCTTTGGGCATTGATACTTAACTATTCTAAAATTGCTCCTGATAGTGCTGCTTATTTTTTATCTCAAATGAGTTGGGCGGGCATTATGATTAATTTAGTATTAATGGTACTCAATTTGCTACCGTTGCCTCCTCTCGACGGCGGGCGTATTGCGGTGAGTTTATTGCCTCATGATTTGGCAGTGCAGTTTTCGAAATTAGAGCAATATGGATTCATAATTTTAGTAGTACTTTTATTTACTGGGATATTGGGTAAAATCATATCACCTATTATTGGTTTCTTTGCTCAACTTATATTGAGTATTTTTGCTTAGTCGTTATTCCATAATTTTTGTTTGTATAATATTAATCATTTTTTAAAGCAGGTTATTTTTCATGGCGGTTGAACGCGTTTTATCAGGCATGCGCCCTACAGGGCAACTACATTTAGGACATTATCACGGCGTACTTAAAAATTGGATACGCTTGCAACATGAGCACGAATGCTTATTTTTTGTTGCAGATTGGCATGCCCTCACTACTCATTACGATACGCCAGAAGTGATCGAAGAAAGTGTATGGGATATGGTGATTGACTGGCTCGCTGCTGGTGTTGATCCTGCCAACGCTACTATATTCATTCAGTCTCGTGTGCCTGAACATGCAGAGTTATTTACTTTGCTATCCATGATGACGCCGCTTAGTTGGCTTCAGCGAGTACCATCGTATAAAGATCAGCAAGACAAACTCAGCAATAAGGATTTGTCCACCTTTGGCTTTTTAGGTTATCCACTATTACAAAGTGCCGACATTTTGTTGTACAAATCTACGCAAGTGCCTGTTGGTGAAGATCAAGTGCCTCATGTTGAGCTGACACGAGAAATTGCACGACGTTTCAATCATATTTACGGTCGAGAAAAAGGCTTTGAAGAAAAAGCAGAATCAGCAATTAAAAAATTAGGTACAAAGCGTGCCGCCTTATATCAAGAAATGCGTGATGCCTATCAACAAGGTGGGGATGATGAGGCGCTTGAAGCAGCTCAAGCAATGATAGAGCAACAACAAGGTATGAGCATGGGCGACAAGGAGCGTTTGCTTGGTTATTTAGAAGGAGGCGGCAAGATTATCTTAATTGAGCCGGAATATAAATTAACGCCAGCTTCAAAAATGATTGGTTTAGATGGCCAAAAAATGTCTAAATCCTATAACAATACGATTTCATTGCGAGAGCCATTAGATGTAGTAGCCAAAAAAATAAAAACAATGCCAACAGACCCTGCACGTATTCGCCGAACTGATCCGGGTGACCCTGCTAACTGCCCTGTCTGGCCATTGCACGAAGCATATTCAAACAGTGAAGTTAAAGACTGGGTTCAGGTAGGGTGTAAGTCTGCTTCTATTGGTTGTGTCGAATGCAAGCAGCCTGTGATTGACAGTGTCCTTAAAGAGCTCAAGCCGATTCAAGAGCGAGCTGCGGAATATGCAGCAGACCCAACAACCGTGAAAAATATTGTAGCTGAGGGCTGTGAAAAAGCACGTAAATTAGCACGTGAAACTATGCGCGATGTGCGTGATGTCATGGGGCTAGATTACTAGGGTTACTCAATACTGGGTCTTAATTATTGACAAAAAATGCTAGAAACTTATAACGCAAAAAT
>CAZJUK010000178.1:0-1663 GCA_964549145.1 uncultured Methylophilaceae bacterium | reverse complement strand
TGGCCATCCAAAACAGATGCGTGGCGATAGTTGCCCAAGCCGAATGCTGCCAAAGCATTAAAGCCGTTTCATATTGCTGCAATCCAACATCAAAAATATCATCAAAATAATGCGTATATTGCATTGCAATAAAATCTCTATCTTGCGCCGCATACATGGCTTCGTATAAATCACATTGCGCGGCTTTCAGCACATCATGTGACTTACTAGCCCCTAGTCCAGCAGGTTTTGCTAATTTAATTGCATCAAATACCCATTGTGCATCTTTTACTGTAGTTGTTTGCAAAACCTTTTGTAATGTCCCACGTAAATTCAAATTTTCTTTATTCTTTTCTAGAAATTTATCATGCAATAGACCGACTTTAAATAATTTATTAGATATCATCACCGCTTGAATGATAGGAGCGCATAACAATATAATCCCTAAGTTAGTGTTACATTTCACAGCATTCCAGGTTGCTTCTACACTGTAAAAAACACGCTCACCCAAAACCAAATTTGGTTGCGCAATTATTTCAGCAGACACTTGTGCACTTGCAATAAATTCTTTTACTTGCATACCGTGGCCATCAGAAAATATATGAACATTGCCCGGCTTAAGCGCTTCTAACTCAGCGATACACGCGAGTTGGTATGCCTGTGCGAGTTGTGTATTATTCAAACTCATTTCTTAAGACTGACTCACCTTTTTAACTAAGTCATCAACTAAAAGCTGCGCGATATCAACATCAGATATAGCCTGTAAGCCACGCCAAGCTGGAATACTATTAACTTCTAGAACAAATAGCTCACCTGCTCTACTTCGCATAATATCAACGCCACAATAACTAATATCAATTGCTCTGGCAGCTTGTTCTGCTAATTTTAGAATCTCAACGTCTTTGATTAATTCGCAACGAGAACCTTGCGCTACATTATTCAACCAGCCTTCACCACTGCGCCGCATCGCAGCAACCGCTTTATTATTGATCACAAAAACACGAAAATCATGATTCATTTCACCAGTGTCAATGTAACTTTGCAAGTAAAAAACACCATCCATAAACTCATCTCTTGGTAATGGCATTGCTGATTGCTTATCTAAGAAACGTACGCCATTACCTTGAGAGCCAAATAATGGCTTGATTACTAATTTTTCATTATCTTCTAATTGCTCATGAATGATTGCATGCGCTGAAAGACGTGATTCTGTCACCCATGTTGCTGGTGTTGATACTCCTGCTTGCTGCAATAAAAAGCTGGTCATACCTTTATCAACAGTACGTTCGATAGCACTGGCGTCGTTATACACATGAACACCTTGCATGCGCAGAGCATGTAAAATATTTAAGCGTGTGATTACTTGCTGAAGCGAGCCGCCAGCGACCCCACGAACAAATATAATTTTAGGCAATGAATCAAATTGAGGAAGTTGAATGCTTGGTGTAACGTCAGATAAATCGATCAAGCAATCTTGTAAATTAACAAACTCGACTTGATAACCACGGTTTTCAAATGCTTTGGTTAATACTGTGCCGTGCCAGCCGCCATTTAGCGCAACTTCGTCAGTGAAAATTGGTAGTTTCATTTTTTTACTAAACTTAATTAAAAGATTTTTCTAATAAGGCTTCATTGAAATCGCCTGCAAAAAAGATTGGAATCGTATCGGATTCGTCGAATCGAG
>CAZJUK010000177.1:0-1753 GCA_964549145.1 uncultured Methylophilaceae bacterium | reverse complement strand
TGAAGCTGCTTTGCTTTATGCTGAACTGAAAAGAGTATGCAAAAACGAGAATTGATGAAAGTCACAAAAATTGAAGATCATGCAAACCGAGAATCAGGAGCAGGGCGACCAACTAAACGTCAATTACGAGACATTGCAAAATTTACTGGTATTAAGAACTTTAGCGCAAACGATTAATACTTGCCAAAACTACCGCTATGTTGATACACTGCGTTCAATCATTGAACAGTAAATTTTTTTATAAACATGTTAACTGACGAGTATCGCTACAAAATTTTGAAAGCGCTTGAGCATAATCCTGAGATTAGTCAGCGAGACTTAGCGCGTGAGTTAGAAGTGAGCCTAGGTAAGGCAAACTTTTGTTTAAAGGCTTTAGTGAATGTCGGTTTGTTGAAAGTGACTAATTTTCGTAATAGTCGTAATAAGCTGGCTTATATGTATTTGCTAACACCAACTGGCGTGAAAGAAAAGTCTGTCATTACTGAACGTTTTCTACGGTTCAAACTAAAAGAATATGAGACTTTAGAAGCAGAAATCAATGTCCTGCGCACAGAAGCAAAAACCATCAGTACAAAAAATATCAATAATAATGAAATGAGTCGTTCATGAGTAATCATTACGCTTTAATTTTATGTGGTGGATCTGGGACACGCCTATGGCCACTATCGCGCACACTCCGCCCTAAACAGTTGTTACCGTTAAATGGACAGCAAACGTTGTTGCAACAAACTGCACAACGTTTGTTAGCACATGTGCCATCTACTAACTTATTTACAGTTACGCATGAAGACCACAAGTTTGAAGTAAAGGGTCAGCTAGCTGAGGTCGCTCCAGATGCTATTGCTAATGTACTAGCAGAACCTTGCGCAAGAAACACACTGCCAGCAATAGCTTGGGCAGTAAATAAAATTAATCAAAAAGCCCCCGATGCTATTATCGGTGTATTTGCTTCCGATCATGCGATTGATAATGAACCCGCATTTATTAATGCATGGGAAGCAGCAGAAAAAGCAGCAGAAGACGGTTATCTGGTTTTGTTAGGCATTAAGCCGCACGAGCCTGCGACAGGCTACGGTTACATTAAGCCTAGCAATGTACTCACAGAAGGTGATATGCCGGTTTACGAAGTCGCGCAGTTTGTTGAAAAGCCCGCTTTAGAAACGGCTAAACAATATGTAACCGATGGTTATTTCTGGAATAGTGGTATGTTTGTATTTAAAGCCAGCGCTTTCATGCAGTTGTTTGAAAAATATCAACCAGAAATGGCGCAACAACTGAATCATATGACGGCTGAGAACTTTGCTGAAACTTATGCAAATTTCACAAATATTTCAATGGATTATGGTTTGGCTGAAAAGGCTGACAAAGTGGCCGTAGTGCCAGTTGATATGGCATGGAGTGATTTAGGTAGCTGGGAATCTATTTACCAAAAGCAAGAAAAAGACAGAGACAATAATGTCATGCATGGCGATGTATTCGCTCAAGACACGACCAATAGTTTGTTATGGAGCCAAACAAGCCTAATAGCAACAGTCGGTTTAGATAATATTGTTGTCGTACAAACTGCAGATGCGACATTAGTCTGCGATAGGAGCAGAACAGAAGAAATTAAATCACTGGTTGACCGTGTAAGAGAGCATAAATCAGAGTTAACAGAAATTCACTTAACAGCACACCGTCCGTGGGGAACCTACACAGTTTTAGAAGAAGGGCCAAACTTCAAAATTAAACGTATTGTGGTTAAGCCTGGCGC
>CAZJUK010000176.1:0-1933 GCA_964549145.1 uncultured Methylophilaceae bacterium | reverse complement strand
ATGGTATTTACCAATCACATCACCGACAATACGAGCAGATTTTTTATACGGCTTGTTGTAATCGTTATTAAGCTCATGCATTGCAAACAATACGCGTCGATGCACAGGCTTAAGACCATCTCGCACATCAGGCAATGCACGACCAACAATCACGCTCATTGCGTAATCTAAATACGAGCGTCGCATCTCGTCTTCTAGGCTAATCGGTAGGGTTTCTTTAGCGAATTGCTCTGGACTTTCACTCATAAATTATCTGACTTTTTTAGTTTGAAATTATGACTAAATTTTATCACAATTAAGCAATATCTACCTCAGTTTATCATTCAAAAAAATCAAGAAAAACGTCAATTTTAACTACATTGAAAAAGCTTACTTATAAGCCAAAGTATTGAGAGTGAAACATATAAAAAAAATGGCTGGACTTTCAAAGTAACTAGTTACTTCATTTTGAGCAACCGAAGTTGACTGACCTCAGCTTTCTAAGCAATAAGATTTCATTGATTCATAGAGAGCTTAATTACTTTCAACATTTAACTAGTTACTCAAAACTTCTAGGTCATTAATAAGATCGCCTTCATGCTCCAGGCCAACAGCAATACGAATTAGGTTTTCTTTAATATTTGATTCTGCTCTTGCCTCAACACTCACACGACTGTGCGTTGTAGTAGCCGGGTGCGTAATAGTGCTTTTTGCATCGCCTAGATTAGCGGTAATAGAGATGAGCTTGGTTGCATCAATTACTGCCCATGCTGCTTCTTGTTCCGTTTGACCTGCTTGTGGTTTAACTTCAAAGCTAACGATGCCACCACCACTAGATTGCTGCTTCATTGCTAGCGTGTATTGCGGGTGTGAACTTAAGCTAGGATAATAGACACGCTCAACCTTAGGTTGCGATTCTAACCAAGTAGCTAATGCGAAGGCTTTACGTGAATGGGCTTGTAATCGCACATGCAATGTCTCTAAACCTTTAACAAACACCCAAGCATTGAATGGACTCATCGAAACGCCTGATGAACGCAAAAAGGCGTACACGGGCGCCATTAATACTTTACTCCCAAGCACTGCGCCACCTAAACAACGTCCCTGGCCATCAATGTATTTTGTTGCAGAGTGAATAATAATGTCTGCGCCAAAATCTAAAGGCTTTTGAATAGCGGGTGTACAAAAGCAATTATCAACCACCAAGTGAGCATCTGAAGCATGTGCGATATCAGCTAATGCTTGAATATCACACACTTCTGTCATTGGGTTTGAAGGTGTTTCTACAAAAAACAATTTAGTTTTTTGGTTTACTGCAGCTTGCCATTCGTCGAGATCAGTTAATGAAACAAAACTAACGTCTAAACCCCAACGACTGAGTATATTGCTAAACAACTGTATAGAAGTACCAAAAATACTGCGGGAGGCCACAATATGATCGCCAGTAACACACAAACCCATCACACAAGCTAAGATAGCCGACATACCAGTAGACGTGGCTACACATTGCTCTGCTCCTTCTAAAGCGGCCAATTTATCTTGAAACATAGTAACTGTAGGATTGGTAAAGCGTGAATAAATATTCCCAGATTCTGTGCCGGCAAAACGGGCTGCCGCTTGCGCTGCATTTTTAAACTTAAAGCTAGAGTTTAAAAATAATGCTTCTGAATTTTCACCTAACTCAGTAGAGTGACTTCCTGCGCGCACAGCAAGCGTTTCTGGGTGGGTTTGTGGATGAAATTGTTTTGTCATAATACTCTCTTAATTGTTTCCATTTTTAATTCAAATCTGATCATGGTTAATCTAAAATTTTTTCGTCTAAAAAATCTTATTATTTAAAAATATGGATATTCAAATAAAAGACATTAAAAAAACCCGAGTTAGCAAATTAAGCTAAAACGGGTTCTTAGGGCTCGCTTTAGCAGAATTTATTATGCGCTCGCAAGCTGAGTTA
>CAZJUK010000175.1:0-1936 GCA_964549145.1 uncultured Methylophilaceae bacterium | reverse complement strand
ACTTCGACTTCAATCACAAACACCCACACTTATCAGTCATTCTAATTTTTAAAGAGCAGTGCCAAAACGAATTAAATTATTACATCTCGTTTCAACGAAGCGCGAATTATACAGGGCTTTTAAGGGCGGTCAAGAAATAATATAAAATACTTTTTAGATTAAATCTTGCTACTGTTTTTTCATCACACTTTTCGCTTAATGTCTCAAGCGAGAAGCGCATTCTACAGGGGGAAAAAGATTGGTCAAGCAGTAATTACTATTATTACAATTTAATTACATATTTAACTAAAGTTTGAATATAGTTTATAGTCATTCCACCTTATAAATAATACACAAGCCAACTTAAAATAATGAAAAAAATACTTGTTCTCGGCTATGTCTGGCCGGAGCCTGACTCATCTGCAGCTGGTTATCATATGTTATCCGTTTTGCGTGTTTATCGTGAGCAAGGTTGGCAGGTGACGTTTGCGTCTCCTGCGCAGCCATCTGACCATATGGTGGATTTAGGGCAAGAAGGTATTAGCAGCTGTGAAATCAAACTTAATAGCGATAGCTTTGATGCCTATCTATTAGAGTATCAGCCGGATATCGTGCATTTTGATCGGTTTATGATGGAGGAGCAGTTTGGCTGGCGAGTGGATCAACACAGGCCCCATGCGCTGAAAATATTAGATACTGTTGATTTGCAGTTTTTGCGAGGGGCACGACATACGGCCCACAAAGACAAACGTGATGTGACGCAGCAAGACTTAACAAGCGATCTTGCAAAGCGCGAGATAGCAGCTATTTTACGTTGTGATATCGCACTGATTATTTCCGAAGCGGAAATGCGCTTATTAACTGAACAATTTAATATTGATGAAAGTCTATTGCATCATCTGCCATTTATGGTGGAGTTAGATGCTTTACCGAGCCAAACCTTGGGCTTTGATGCGCGACAGCATTTTATGACTATTGGTAATTTTCGGCATGCGCCGAATTGGGACGCGGTGTTATATTTGCAATCAATATGGCCGCTGATTAAAAAACAGTGCCCACAAGCAGAGCTACATATATATGGTGCTTACCCGCCTCCTAAAGCTACAGCCTTACATAAGCCAGCAACAGGTTTTCTAGTAAAAGGTTGGGCAGACAACGCTTATGCAGTGATAGAAAGTGCACGGGTATGTTTAGCGCCTTTACGCTTTGGTGCAGGCCTTAAAGGCAAGCTGCTGGATGCGATGATCATGCAAACACCCAGCGTGACGACGCCCATCGGGGCTGAGGGGATGCAGGCACCAGCAACGCCTTGGCCTGGCGCAATTGCTGAGAATATTGACCTCTTCGTGACTGCAGCGGTAAACCTCTATAGCGATAAAGCGACATGGCAAGCTGCGCAGCAGCATGTGAAAACACACTTAGAACATCAATTTGATCGGTCGATATTAAGCGTGGCATTGGTTGAAAAAATAAATGCCGCACAACAACAGTTAGTGCAACATCGCTTAAATAACTTTACTGGAGCTATGTTGAAGCACCAGACCATGGGAAGTACGCGATATATGTCGCAATGGATTATGGAGAAAAATAAAAACCAAGAAAGTGAAAGGGACTCAAAATAGGCGCGGCAATAATAAATGGGCTCAAACTTGATTGATTTTATATCCTTACATTCAGAGAAGGTTGAATAAGTTAAGCAAAGGAATTAATTCATTGTATTGAATGTAATTGTATGAACATCATTATCATCACTTAAATACATGACACCGTCTTGGATATTGCATTGCAACTGCATTGCGCGTTGCAGTAATGAATCAACACCATCCGCTGCAATTTGAATGACGGATAAGTTAGCAAAACGTTGGCACTTTTTTTGCTGCTGCCACCAGACCTTGGCTTTTCCTTCTTGATAAGTATAGATAATGACTTGCTTGGCACGGCCGCAGGCCTTACGAAT
>CAZJUK010000174.1:0-2109 GCA_964549145.1 uncultured Methylophilaceae bacterium | reverse complement strand
AGCTTCCCGGCATATCTCTTCGATGGTGACTCTTTTGAAGCCATGTTTCCAGAAGAGCTCCTTTCCATTCTCCAGAATCTGTTCCTGTTTAGGATTATACTTATTATCCATGTCTATACGAAATAAGTAATAACAAACGTATTTCGTACAAATATAAGGCATAAAGTATACCATTATCAAGAAAAAACGTAAGAATATTTCTTACTCCCCTGAATAGATGCGATGAAAACAGGAGTGCAAAATATGAAAAAGAGGCTGCCCTTTTCGGGACAGCCTCGACTCGCGACCTTCAGGGGGGGAGTCACAAGTAAGTTAAGCGTTTTGAATTAATTTACTGCTGTTTTACCAACAAGGGCTGCATATTCATCTGAGGTGATCATGCCGTCTTTATTAACATCTGATTTCTCAAATTTTGTGAATAAATCTTTATCTTTAGCAGCTTCTTTGAGTGATATCTTGCCATTGTTGTCTTCGTCTAGCTTTTGAAAGTTAGTGTCAGCAGGTATTTTTTCCATTTGTTCTACTGTTTTTGAATCTGCAACTTTAACTGTTTTTGCTTTCATATCTTCGTTGGCAAGTGCATTTGTGCTCATCGTAGTGAAGGCTAATAAAGTTGAAGCGCCAACGACCATAAGGCTGAAATTTTGGATTGAGGGGATGAATGACATCTTGTACTCCTATATTTATTAAAAATTTTGAAAACTCTTACTACTGAGTAAATCAGCAATCTTACAATTAATATATAGCGAGTAACGTGCCAACTTAAATTAATTAATAAAATCAATGGGTTGGAGTTATGATGCTTCTTTAAAAAGATAATTTATGTCGCCTAAAAACGACAGAATATAGTTATGAATAGCTAAATAACTGAATATTAACAATAAATTAAATCGCTAAATAACGACAAAATTATTCAAAGCATTTAACTAGCTTTTATGATTTTTTTTAAATGAAGCTGCTTGAATATGATGACGTTCTAAAAGGCGGTAAAATTCAGTGCGATTGCGCTTTGCTAGCTTAGCTGCTTGCGCAACGTTTCCTTGTGTGGCTTTTAATAGATTCACTAAATAGCTTTGTTCAAATTGTTGCTTAGCCATATCGTAGGGAATTATATTTTTATCCGTTGCTTGTAATGCTTTTTGCAATAAGTTTACAGGTGCGATTTGCGTGGTGGATAATACAACTGTTTGTTCAATCACATTTTGTAGTTGTCGAATATTGCCAGGTAAATCAGCAGCTATTAGTAATTCTAGCGCTTCTGGTGCTAAGCTTCTAACTGTCTTTTTATATTTCTTATTAAAGCTGTCGATAAAATGATTAGCCAATAAGCTGATGTCTTCTCGACGTTCTGCCAAACTTGGAATTTCCAAGCTAACGACATTAATGCGATAAAATAAGTCTTCTCTAAAACTGCCTTTGTCCATCGCAATGGCTAGGTCTTGATGCGTCGCAGAAATTATTCTTACATCGACTGCAACATCTTTGGTACTACCAACGGGACGGACAATACGTTCTTGTAATGCACGCAATACTTTAACTTGTAGTGGTTGTGGCATATCGCCAATTTCATCCAAAAATAATGTACCGCCGTTTGCACTTTCGAATAAGCCTGTATGGTTATTGACTGCACCTGTAAACGAACCCTTAGCATGACCAAATAATTCTGATTCTAATAAATTTTCAGGGATGGCTCCGCAATTGACCGCCACAAATGCTTTTGTATTACGATGGCTAGCTTTATGAATAGCGCGCGCCAATAACTCTTTACCTGAACCACTTTCGCCTTGAATAAATACACTTGCATCAGTCGGTGCTACTAGTTTTGCTTGGACTAACAAGTTTTCCATTTGCGGGCTACGCGACAGTATGTTTTTTCGCCAAGTATTTTCATTATTTTCTTGCATGTTAAATAATGTTTGTAACCCATTGATACGTAATGCTGCTGCTACTTTCTGTAATAACTCTCGGCTATCAAAAGGTTTGGTTAAAAAGCCAAATGCACCTCTCTGCATAGCCTTTACTGCATCGGGAATAGAGCCGTGTGCTGTGAGCATGATAATAGGTAGCGTAGGGTGGATTTTATGTGCTGCATCTAAGAGTGCCATACCA
>CAZJUK010000173.1:0-2138 GCA_964549145.1 uncultured Methylophilaceae bacterium | reverse complement strand
AAACACCAAAACGAAATTCTATTAATTTAGTACGTATAGCAGAAGCCTTATTAAGGTGGGAGCGCTCACATCGAATAATTAATATTTTGCGAATAATTGTAACAATTAACATTAATGAAAACCAAATAATCACAATTTCAGGCTCAATGACATCGTATTGAATAAATGCAACAATTGTAGCCAACAAAATATTTGCAACCATTCCTGGTTTGCTAGCAGTAAATATATGTTTCAGCCTTCTTAATTCAAAGACTATATTATTAATGGCATGTGTCATTTTTACGTCATCCCTATCTTTGTAAAGTAAGTTTTAGATGTTATTTTAAGCATACTTTTCTTTTAGGTGTTTCTATTATTATATAAATAATATTATTTATTAATCAGTGTGTTGGAGAAATTTTTGCATTTATAACTATGGGTAATAAATTTCTTTTTACAGCTCGCCATGTTTAATACTATTGCCTTTGATATTTATTGAATTAGCTACTGTAATTTATATTAAGCATTATTTATGCCAATTTATACATTACTCTGTGTTTTATGTGGAATAGCTGGTCTTCTCAAAGATTTTTTTAGACTGAAATGTGATTTCAAGTTATTTATTGGACTACCAATTAAAACAAAAATGAGAACTGGATCATAAGCTAGAATTGAACCAATGACATGGGGGTTTTCAGTTCATAGATTAAATATATACTAATAATATCTATTTAATTTAAGTGTTTTATCGGGAGCTAAAGGGTGCTTACAATTGAAATGAAGTTTTTGGTAAAAATAATTGATATTAGAACTTAGGGTTTGAGGAAATTTATAAAATGGGTACAAGTGAAGAACTTAACTCCTGAAGGTCGAAAACTAAAATACCACCCCCCCCTATCGGGGAAGGATGGCAATATCGCCAACCTATGCATAGGAGTTTTCACCATGTTTCAAGCTTTCAAACGTTCTTGGGTAGCATTCTTCGGCACTACATCTAACGTATTCGAGTCATTAGAATTCGTTACAGATTCAGCACGTACCATATCAGAAGAGTTGTCTCTTGCTACTCGTTTAGAGTCAGGTTCTAATGTTCATTTACTTACTAAACAATTAGCTGCGCTAGATGCAGCCTAAGTAATACCTTGGCAATAACACTACCTTAACCGGTGGTGTTAAAGTTTTTAAATTACACACTTAAATGCAACAGCACACATCAAGCTCAAGAGCAGAGACAGTTTGTAAGATAGGTGAGACTTTGTATTGCCTGCTTGAATTGCTTTAGCAGCTTGTAAAAGCCCATCTTTACCGCTGCCGCTTCACCACTGCGTACTTCATGGTTCCACCATCAAGCACTTGCGGTTCGTATACAGCTAGTGCAGTGGTAACTGAGCAGTTCAGTGATCACCTCATGATGCTATTGATTGTCGTGCTGCGCACGGTTCTTGTGTTGTGTGGGTCAGTATGTAACATAACACCGTCTTATACAAAGCGCTATGCGCCAGCCTTGCTGCACTTCGTGTTCGTATAAGGGACATTATGTCTTGCGCCCTTTGGGTAAATACCGCCGCAAGGTCAAGGTTAACTTCCATCACCTTCGGTAAGGCAGCAAAATGGAGCTGGTAAATCTTCACTCCTTCGTTTTTTGCTGCAAGGTTGGCTTCGCAATTAGGTGTTCGACTCACAAAGTGACCTTTGAAAGCATCAAAGCATTTATGGCAGCTGGTGGAGTTAGTGGTAATGTAGGCATGTTTGAAGCGGTTGATGACCCCGCTGGAGGAAGTCCTAAATTTAGAGCATCTGGCACCCTACTTGGTCATCTGGGATTCCCAGTACATCATGCCTACTACCAGAATATTCCAGTCAACATTAATGGAATACCACATACCGGTGCATTGGGCCCATTCGTGGTCACTGTTCCATTTAAGCCTGGTGTCGATCTATTTTGGTCAGTCACTCGATATGGTTAAGACACGTTTTTGCCTTTGAATCCAGCAGACATTGGAGGAAACAATATTCAGGCCTACAACGCGTTTAATACAAAGCCGGATGCAAACGGTAACGTAACATTTACTTTCAGTATGGAAGACCCTAAGGACGGCACGTATTGGATGCCTGTTACAGAAGATGGGTATTACATGATCTTCCGTTATTATGGTCCT
>CAZJUK010000172.1:0-2143 GCA_964549145.1 uncultured Methylophilaceae bacterium | reverse complement strand
CAAATCTGAATCAAAAATGGTTTGATGATGAAGAACTAGACGCTTCTGCTTATTTAAACAAAATGTACTATAAGTTTGAAGAGTAAAATACAACAGGGTTTAGTGATTGCCTCTTATGGCAAACGTTACCAAGTTGAGTTGGAAAATAATAAAAAAATCAGCTGTGTTACCCGTGGTAAAAAAAATGATTTAGCTTGTGGTGACATTGTCAATATCAAACTCACTGACACATCAGAAGGTGTTGTCGAATCTAAAGAGCCACGATCATCCCTACTCTATCGCAGTAACGCATTTAAAAGCAAAATCCTCGCTGCCAATGTGACGCAAATAATTATTGTCTTAGCTACGCAGCCAAGCTTTTACGAATCTCTTCTGAACCGCTGTTTAGTGGCAGCAGAAGCCGCCAGCATTAAACCTTTAATTGTACTTAACAAGTGTGATTTGGATGAAACGAATGATGCTAGAAATAAATTGGAGCTATACCAATCACTTGATTATGATATTGTTTTCTTAAGTGCAAAAGAAGACATAAGTCCTTTACTTCCATACCTCAATCATCAAAAAAGCGTATTGGTTGGGCAATCAGGTATGGGCAAGTCCACCATTATTAACGCGCTATTACCAGATGAAAAAGTGCGTACTCGAGAAATGAGTAATGCACTAGATAGTGGAAAACATACTACAACTGCAGCACATTTGTATCACATCAACACTCATAGTTACTTAATTGATTCTCCAGGCTTACAAGAATTTGGATTAAATCATTTAACACATGAGTCTTTAGAACTGGCTTATCGAGAGTTTAGGCCCTTTTTAGGTCACTGCCATTTCAGCAATTGTAAGCATCGACAAGAACCCAATTGTGCGGTGATTAATGCAATAAAAAGCGGTGCAATCAGTAGTAGAAGACTAGACTTTTATAGAGAGTTATCTAAAGAACTCGCATTAACATGAATGACTAAAACAGCTTTTATTTCACATCCAGACACACTGCTTCATGTGATGGATGGCAGTCATCCAGAATCACCCGCGCGTATCACTGCTATTAAAAATGCGGTAATGGCATCTGACTTAAAACAAAAACTCGCATTTTACGAGGCTCCCAGAGCAAGCAAACAAGCATTATTAGCTGTTCATGCATCTGAATATATTGAGTATATTTACCATGTTGCCCCCAAGGCTGGACTAGTGAGCCTTGACCCGGATACTGTTATGGGACCGATGAGCTTATCGGCAAGCTTGCATGCGAGTGGTGCGGTCGTATTAGCAACTGATTTAGTGATGCAAAATAAAATAAATAATGCATTTTGTTGTATTCGTCCACCTGGGCATCATGCAGGTATTGCTAACAGTGCCGGTTTTTGTATTTTCAATCACGTTGCTGTTGGTGTAGCGCATGCACTGAATCAGTACAAGCTTAAGCGTGTTGCAATTATTGATATTGATGTACATCATGGTGATGGTACAGAAGAGATTTTCAAGGACAATAACAAAGTAATGCTATGTTCTACTTTTCAGCATCCTTTTTATCCACACCGAGGTGCTGATTCGGCCAGTGCCAGCATGCTTAATACACCACTTCCAGCCAAAAGTGACGGGAAAGTATTCAAGAAAATTTTTGAAACAAAATTCAAGCCTGCTTTAGAAAAATTTAAACCAGAACTGATTTATATTTCCGCAGGGTTTGATGCACATATTAACGATCCACTTGCAGATTTTTCTTTAGAAACAAATGATTACATTTGGATTACGAGCTTGATTAAAGCAGTTGCAAAAGACTGCTGTGATGGTAAAGTTATTTCTTCACTTGAAGGCGGGTATCATTTACCATCATTATCTGAATCATCAAAAGCACACATTAGAATACTAACTGAATAAATAAATAAATATGGATACTTTTAAAAAAGAAAAGATAGAAGTGCATAAAATCGCATTAGGGATGTTCGTAGTCGAGCTTGATCGACCATGGAAAGACTCCCCTTTTATGCTACAAGGTTTTCTATTAGATAATCAAAATGATGTTGATAAAATGCATGCGCTTTGCCAATTTGTTTACATCGACAGAACAAAGTCTCTTGGTGAGCATTGGACTATACCCACCAAAAAAGATATATCTGCAAAACGTGAAATACCAATTATCAAA
>CAZJUK010000171.1:0-2238 GCA_964549145.1 uncultured Methylophilaceae bacterium | reverse complement strand
AAGGGTAGTGTCGTAAATGCAACTTTAAATTAATTAATTAGATTGATTTAATAGTGCCTGGAGGTAATAACGTTTGCACAGCATGCCTTTGTACATTAATTGTCGTCTCTGTTGAGACTTCAATACTCACAAAGTTTTCATTTACTTTAGCCACTTTTCCAACTAAACCACCACTAGTGGCTACTTCATCACCTTTTTTTATTGCTGCAACCATCGCTTTGTGTTCTTTTGCTTGTTTCATCTGCGGGCGAATTAACATAAAGTAAAATAAAACAAAAATAATAATCATAGGCGCTAATCCCATTAAGTCTACGCCAGGAGCTGCAGCTGCTGCATATGCATTAGTAATAAACATGCGTGGTTTCTTTCAAAAGTTAATGATTTAATCAGGACGAAATTCTACCACAAGCTTGCTAGGATTGCAGTTGCTTACGTTTGTTGAAGAAATCTAGTTTAAACGATGCAAATTGACCAGCTTCAATGGCATCTCGCATGCCTTGCATCAGCACCTGATAATAATGCAGATTATGAATGGTATTTAAGCGAGCGCCTAGGATTTCACCGGTTCTATGTAAGTGATGTAAATAGGCGCGAGTGAAATTTTCACACGTATAACAACTGCAATCTACATCCAAAGGTGCTAAATCTTTCTTATAAAATGCATTTTTAATTTTCACATCACCATATTGGGTAAATAGCCAGCCGTTACGCGCATTGCGTGTTGGCATGACACAATCAAACATATCGATACCGTTTGATACCGCATTCACTAAATCTTCAGGTGTACCAACACCCATTAGGTAGCGTGGTTTATTTTGTGGCAAATTGGGTGCAGTATGAGCAAGTATGCGTTGCATATCCTCTTTGGGCTCACCAACAGAAAGCCCGCCAATGGCATAGCCATCAAATCCAATATCTTCTAGACCTGCGAGTGACTCGTCACGTAAATCTTCAAACATCCCGCCTTGAATAATGCCAAATAATGCATTTAAATTACCATCATGCGCTGTTTTGCTCCGCTGTGCCCAGCGCAAACTTAATTGCATAGAGTCCTTAGCTTGCTGGTGTGTAGCAGGATGCGGTGTGCATTCGTCAAAAATCATCACAATATCTGAATTCAGCACTTTTTGAATACGCATAGACTCTTCAGGTGTTAAAAAACAACTGTCACCATTGATAGGAGAGCGGAATTTGACTCCTTCTTCAGAAATTTTGCGCATTGCACCTAGGCTAAATACTTGAAAACCACCTGAATCTGTCAGAATGGGTTTGTTCCATCCCATAAACTGATGCAAACCACCATGAGCTTCAATGACCTCTAAGCCAGGTCGTAGCCAAAGGTGAAATGTATTGCCTAATACAATGTGCGCATTAATTTCTTCAAGCTCTAATGGCGACATGGCTTTGACTGTGCCATACGTGCCGACTGGCATAAAAGCAGGGGTTTGCATCGTGCCATGCGCTAGCTTTAATGAGGCTCGGCGGGCTAGGCTATCGGTCTTATGTAAGGTGAATTCCATATGTTTCGAGTGGGTGAAAGTTACCTGATTGCTAAAAGCGAGATTCTATCATATTTCGTGCTTTTATCTTTGCTGCCAAAGATAGTTAATACGACGATGAATGTAAAAATAAAACAGAAATTAAAACGAACTTCGTATAACTTTTCACTAATTTAATAATGGATTTTATTTTGCACCCTTAACTCGGTTTCTGCCCGAATTTTTGGCATTACAGAGGGTACATCTGCACGTGGAATGATACTTTCATTATCTATTCATTCTGCCGCGCCGGCACTAAAATGTAATGAATATTTTCTCTTGTTTGTTCATAAAGAGTTCTTTGGTTAATGCACGCTGCATACGTTGAATGATCTTGATTGCGTTGGGCGAGATTTAATAGTACTTTACGCGCTACGGAAGCTGGCGAGTTATTTTTTTCATATTCTCAACATTCAGTTGATATTGGATACACTAGCAGGTCAAGCTAATTGATAGTAGGCATATTATCTAGAACAATATTTATTAGGATACAAATAGATTAAGAGAATTCATTTGTTGGAATAACGGAGACCTATGCCCTCAATTCATACATTTGATCAATATCTTTTTGTCTTTTTAAGGAACGATAAACAACAACACATTCAACAAAAGTAACAAATAAAGCATAAAAAACGTTTAAATTTATTAGCTTTGCTATACTTAACCGTATTGTTTTTTTTTAGAAATTTATGAATTGAGG
>CAZJUK010000170.1:0-2302 GCA_964549145.1 uncultured Methylophilaceae bacterium | reverse complement strand
CTTGCAAAAATTAGATTTTTAAAAACTGATGTTGCATAAGTGTTACTTTCTGTTTCTAGCTGTTGATGTTCATAATCCACAATCAAGCGGGTTGTATTTTTTTGAGATAAGCCAGCGACTAATGACAATGGAATTATTGTTGCAAGAAATAGCAGTAACGCAATGCGTTGAGCAATTTTACTTTTTAGAAATATTCCAGATATATTCATATTTAAAGTAACAAAGCAAAATTGATGCCTATTTTTCTGTTATTAATTATTTGTTATACATACGTCATTAATATATTGATAACAAAAGGATGTTGAAGCTAAAACACTATTGATGAATATTCATTTGTTGATTTTCGACAGCACTTCCACTTTTCAATTAAAATATATGCATGAAACTTCCAGCAGAAATCAAACCAAACCAATCTATAGCCCTACTTAAGGCGCTGCATATTTTAACGCGTGACGGTAAGTTAAACCAAGATAGCCGTCGTAAGTTAAAACAAGTTTATCATTTGGTTAATTTTATTGAGCCTTTATTAAAAAATATTTTTGACAAGGTAAATGACCCCATAATCGTAGATCATGGTGCCGGCAAATCTTATCTTGGCTTTATTCTCTACGATTTATTGCTTAAACAGTGTGATACAGGGTATGTTATTGGTATAGAAACACGCGAGGAGTTGATCGAAAAGTCTCAGCAACTTGCTACCGAGTGCAAGTTTGATCGTATGGACTTTCAACACTTGTCTGTCGCAGATTCAATGGTGGCAGCTACAATCCCTGACACTGTGGACATCATCACTGCTTTACATGCTTGCAATACAGCAACTGATGATGCGATACAATTTGGTTTAAAAAAACAAGCGCAATACATGGTGTTAGTGCCATGCTGTCAGGCTGAAGTTGCAGAAACGATGCGTCAGCATAAAAATCAAAGTTTAAGTCAAACTGTTCTGAGTGAGTTATGGCGACACCCCATTCATACGCGCGAGTTTGGCAGCCATATTACGAACGTATTACGCTGCTTGCAGCTGGAGGCGCATGGATATCAAGTGACGGTAACTGAACTTGTTGGATGGGAGCATTCGATGAAAAATGAATTAATTATTGCTAAAAATCTGAATCAGCCCAAGCATAGTGCGCGCAATAGGTTAGATGAGTTATTGAAAACACTTAATTTAGAATCGCTAGCTGATCGTTTTTCATAAGACCTAAGGAACTGCTCTCATAAGACTTAATAGATTTCTTTTCGTAAGGTTTTAGTGTCGCGGTGACGTGATAAAATCATTAGCTGATAAATAGAAATTAACATGAGCAAGAACAGCGCACTTAATACAATCTCTGAACTACAAAAACAATTGCCATTATGCATGTTGGTCGATCGTTTTCGTCTACGTAGAAAGCTAAATCAAGTGCAAAGTTTATTCAAGCAAGATAAACTGACTGAGAAGGAAATTGCCGATTTAGCGCAAAACATACAGCGGTCAACTGCTAAATACCAAGTGCGATTAGCGGGTTTGCCACAACCAGAATATCCCGCTGAATTGCCTGTGAGCGGCAAAAAAAATGTCATAGCTGCGGCCATTAAAAAACATCAAGTAGTGATTGTTTGTGGCGAAACAGGTTCTGGAAAAACCACGCAAATTCCTAAAATATGTCTTGAGCTCGGCCGTGGGGTTTCTGGTTTAATTGGGCATACACAGCCACGCCGTATTGCCGCGCGTACTGTAGCTACTCGTATCGCACAAGAACTAGGCTCAACCTTAGGACAAGCTGTTGGTTATAAAGTCCGTTTTAACGAGAAATCATCGGAGTCTAGCTATATTAAGCTGATGACTGATGGTATTTTGCTAGCAGAGACGCAGGGCGATAAGTTTCTCAATACCTATGACACGATTATTATTGATGAAGCACATGAGCGCAGTTTAAACATTGATTTTTTGTTGGGCTATCTCAAGCAATTGCTACCTAAACGCCCAGATTTAAAAATCATTATTACTTCTGCCACTATTGATGCAGATCGTTTTGGTAATCACTTTTCATCACTGAATAGTGATGGCGAATTAACACCCGCGCCTATTATCGAAGTAAGTGGCAGAACCTATCCAGTAGAAGTGCGCTATCGTCCATTAGGTAAAGCTAAATTGCTCTCGCATGAGATTACGGCAGATGATGACGTGCTAGATGAGGCTGAAGAAGACACCACAATCAAATCTCTCCAGGGTATGAAACGTAAAGGTAAGACTGAAGCACGATGGCTAGCTGAAGATGATGAAGAAGAAGCTATTGAAGAAGCTATTTTAGATGCTGCA
>CAZJUK010000169.1:0-2349 GCA_964549145.1 uncultured Methylophilaceae bacterium | reverse complement strand
TCCTACCTTGTTTAAAATGTCGATGGTTTGGCTAGGGGAAGTCGTGCAAGAAAACTTTTCATTCCAGCGTAGTAGAAGTTCAGCACCAGTACACTTTGAGTTATCAATTCTTACGATAGGTTGAAAAAATAAAGTTAGGTTATCAGCATTAAAGCCTTCTAATACTTTACTTTCTAAAAAGTCTTTTTGGTCAGTTAGTATTTTCAACTCATGACTGAACAACACTAGTGGTAGTTGTTTATTAATCGCACTCTCTAGTGCAACTTTCGCATTACTATAAAACTCTGCCGCATATAGATCTGTAATTTTTACATGTGTATAACCAATAAATGGAGTCACAAAAATAGACTGGTTGTTGAGGAAAAGCATTTCTTCAGAAATCTGCGCTATTTTTGCTGCAAGTAAACTTGGTCGCTCGATACTCGTTAAGTCAGAAATTAGAATATCAAATTGTGAATTATTGTTGATATATAGTTGGCAATCATCTGGTATATGCTTTTGTAAAGCTTGGCTAATTTCTTTACTTATATCAATAGAAGTCGTTTTAGAATAGTTAAAGTTTGACTTAGAGGTATGGAAATAGATAGAGAGCAAGCATACCTGTGATTTGAGTTCTGGTTTTTCAATAAGCTTATTTAAGTTTAATATTAATTGCTTTTCATTAGGTAAATGCGTGTTGGCATCATAATTCAGCACATAACTGATTGTAGTTTGCTGATAGTAATGAACTGTTTCTGTCACTAAATCGTATAAAAAAAAATGAAACTGTGTGGTGTTTGATGTGTTTAAGGCTGTTTTAATTTCTAAAGACCTTAACATATGCAATACATCCGTAGTTGCAGCACCATTTGAAATGGCATTCAGCCAAGAAAATATAAGCTGATTAATATACACATAAAATGTGATAACGTCAGCGTTAGATTTCCAGCTTGCTATAACCTCTGATAAGTCTTGGAGCAAAACTAATTTGTTTAATGCTAGCTTCAAAGCCTTTTTGTTGACGCGAAGCTTATTAACAACTGTTTGGGTTTTAAGTTGATAATGAATTAATTTTTCGTTAAAAGCTGTTGATGAATAAGACACTTCCAACTCATTTTCTTTAGATGATTGATTGTCAGACATCAATAAATTAATTAAATATAAAGGTCACTTGGGTTAAGCCCATAACTATCGGGCATAAGACTTTTTATAATACGATACGGCTCTCCTGACGGCGTTTTTGGAGATATTAATAGATTAATGATTGATGGTGATTTGAGCCGTATTTTTTCATTATCCAGCAATAGCATTAACCTCGGCAAAAGCCTTCTCACTTGATTTTGTTGTATGACTACACCCACTTCACCACTATTTAGTTCTACCAATGAACTTACTGGGTAGATGCCCATGAATTGAATTAGCTGATCTACTAGTTCCGAGCTAAACTGCGTACCACTTAATTCATGAATTTTATCAAGCGCTTCTTGATGGAAGGCGGCTTTTGCATAACATCGGTTTGTAGTCATTGCACAGTATGTATCAATAAGCCCTGATGCCTGAGAAGGTAAGCTAATTTGACCATTTTTTAATTGTGAAGGATAACCACTCCCATCAACTCGTTCATGATGTTCGCTAACCCATTTTATTACAGATACAGACATGTCTGATGCTGTCTTTAAAATTTCCAATGTTTCATCGACATGTTTCTTTGCATACTCGTATTCTTCTTTAGTTAGCTTTCCATTTTTGAGGAGGATGTCTTCAGATAATTTAACCTTGCCAATATCTTGTAAAAGCCCCGTTAACCCTAATTCTTTAATATCCATTTTAGATAGCGCTAAAAAATTAGCAAATGCCATTAGCGTAATAGAAACATTTAATGCATGGTTGTAGGCATAGTCGTCAGTTTGTTTAAGTTTTGCTAACCACAGTAAAGCGTCTGGGGTGCGGCCGATACTTTCCACCATATTATCTAAAATATCACTTACAGCTGATAAATCTAGCGCTTGCTCATGAGCAATAGCGTCAAAAATATCTCGAGTCGCAATCTGGGATTGCTCATAAACAGGATAAATGACTGCGATTTCATTTTCTACAGGCGCTTCCTCTTCATAAATTCTGATTGAAAAGCCATCATCATTCTCTTCATTGATTTTGTCTATTGAAGTGCTCTCAGTTGAAGTTTTTAATGTACTCGGTGTGTGTTTAAATAAAATACCAACAAAACTATTTTGATAGATAAACAAATGCTCAATTATGGAAAAACTATTAACCAAAAAAAACTTCTAGAAAACATTACTTGTCCAACCCTGATTATTCACGGCAAAAAAGACATAAGAGTTCCATGTGTCGATTCAAAAAATGCAATAA
>CAZJUK010000168.1:0-2351 GCA_964549145.1 uncultured Methylophilaceae bacterium | reverse complement strand
TTGATGGGGGTTTGATGTTGCTGTAGACTTGAGAAAGACTTCTCATACTTATGGAAAATGGGTAGGCGAAATTTTAAGAGCAGAGGATAAAAAGCAAATGTGGATACCAGCAGGTTTTGCACATGGTTTTTTGGTGTTGACAGATACTGCAGAGTTCATGTATAAAACAACGGATTATTATGCGCCAGAGCATGAAGCGTGTTTAAAATGGAATGACCCATTAGTTAATATAAAATGGCCAGTTAATTGTGAACCAGTGTTATCTGAGAAGGATCAGTTAGGTAAAAGTATTTCAGAAGCTGAAAAATTTGATTAACCAAAAAAAAATACTGATTACGGGTGTCACTGGCCAAGTTGGACATGCTTTAGCATCGAAAATTTCTGGTTTTAAAGTATATGCCCTGTCAAAAGAAGCGCTTGACCTTACAAGAGAAGATGAAATTAGGCGAGTGGTAAGAGAAATTCATCCGGACTTTATTATTAACCCTGCGGCATATACCGCAGTAGACCAAGCAGAAAGCGAACCGGCATTGGCTTACGCAATCAACGCGGTTGCGCCAAGAGTACTTGCTGAAGAAGCTGCTAAAATAAAAGCAGCAATCATTCATTTCTCTACTGATTATGTTTATGATGGTAGTAAAGCCACGCCTTATATTGAAACTGATCAAGTTAACCCCGTTAGTTCCTATGGGAAAAGTAAATTGGCGGGTGATATTGCAATAACTGATGTAGGTGTGCCCCATTTGATATTACGTACCAGTTGGGTTTATGGATTATATGGAAGAAACTTTCTTCTAACCATGTTGAGATTAGCGAAAGAACGAGAAAGCTTGAAAATTGTGGCTGATCAACAAGGAGCACCAACAAGTAGCCTTTGTATTGCTAATGCAGTGGCTGAGCTGCTAAAAAAATGGGAGACATCAGAGTCAAAAAGTGGTGTTTATCATTTAACTAATGCAGGAAGCACTTCTTGGCATGGCTTTACATGTGAAATTATTAAAGCCTATTTAAGTCAGAACGGACAATCTAGTTTGATGGCTAAACCATCAACAGTAACACCTCTTACAACTAAAGAGTATCCAACTCCAGCAGCAAGGCCGGCTAATTCGGTGTTAGACAATTCAAAACTAGCTCAAGTGTTTGGTGTTGAATTAAAGCCTTGGAAAGAAAGTTTGCAACAAGTGCTAAAGCAAATGGAAATAAATACTAATTAGTTGCGTCTGCCCAGTTGTTTGGTGTTTCATATAACCGCACACGTTCTAGTTTCAGATGGTTGCCGTAGGCATCTTTGTAATTCTCTTTTAAAATTCTAAAAGCTTCATTCGCCATGTTTTCTGCAGTGGGAACTTTCGGGAAAATAACGGTTTTATGATTCGGCAATGTATTTAAAAAGTTTAAAATAACATTATCTTTTTCATAAACTAAAAATGCGTGATCCCAAATATCTGCTATTTTTTCACGTGCTATTAACTTCACATCAGAGAAGTCCATGACCATTCCATTTTCCGAAGCTTGTTCTTGTGTAATAATATCTCCACTCAACGTTATTTCTAAGGCGTAACGATGGCCATGCAAGTTACAGCATTGGCTTTTATGATTTGGAATCCGATGTCCTGCATCAAACTCTAGGCGGGTCGTTATCTGCATGTTTTAAACGCTCTTTATAGGCTGAATTATAGCTTTAAATTATAACAGTTTGTTGCTGAGACTTTACCCATTCGACAAATTCTTCATAAGGCATTGGTTTTGAAAAAAAGTAACCTTGTCCTTTATTGATATCTAGTTGTTTGATCTTAGATAGGCATTTTTCATCTTCTATCCCTTCAGCTAGCACCTCTTTACCTAAGCTTTTAGCCAGCATGGTAATTGATTGTACAATTTCAAAATCATCTTTTGAATGATAAATATCCTTGACAAACGACTGGTCAATTTTTATTAAATTAATTGGTAACGAACGTAAGCGACTAAGTGATGAGTACCCTGTACCAAAGTCATCAATAGCAAACTTAAGCCCTTGGTTAGTGAGATTGGTAATGTTTGAATTTGAATCGTCATTGTATTGAAGAATTCCATTTTCGGTAATTTCCAAAATTATATCTTTAGCATCAATCTTCCATAAAGCGATTGCTTGAGATAACAAGTGAGGCAACTCAGTGTCATGTAAGTCTTCTGCACGTAAATTCAATGTTAAGTAAATATTAAGCTTTTGATTATGTATTAATTCACTAGCATAGCGACAAGCCGAATTAATTAACCAACGCGTGAACATTTTTCCTTTTCCTACCTTGTTTAAAATATCGATGGTTTGGCTAGGGGAAGTCGTGCAAGAAAACTTTTCATTCCAGCGTAGT
>CAZJUK010000167.1:0-2373 GCA_964549145.1 uncultured Methylophilaceae bacterium | reverse complement strand
AAGCAAACGATTTAATTCAGCAAGATTTATTAGTCTTGCATTTGTATAGGTTTATCGTTAACTGTTGGTTAACTGACTAATCGTATATATAAAAGCTGGCGTATTGTCGCCAATGCTTGCTTAATTTTAAATTTACTTAATCTGTAAAATTTATACCTGTAATAGGCATAAATTCGTTAAAATTCTGTCTTCAGAGACTTTAGTCGCTTTTTAGTTTTTATCTGCTGCGGCTAGAGTGCAATTATTTTATCGCTACTTCAAATTGGTGAGCGGTATTGACCAAATATTCTTGAGTGTAAGTTTCCTGCTGTTGGTGAGCTTTTATCGGCTTCCACAGGAGCTACTTTAGAAATTATAGGCTTTATTAAGGTTTTAAGCAAAAAATTATGATGCAAGCTAAACCAGTGAATGTTGTGAGTGAGCTCAAAGCCACGCTAGTCATTGTCGATGAAGCTAGTGAAGGGCAGCGCGTTGATAATTTTTTAGCTAAAATTCTCAAAGGAGTGCCAAAAAGCCATATTTATCGTATTTTACGGAGTGGTGAAGTGCGTGTTAACAAAGGAAGAGTCGGCGCTTCACGTAAATTGGCACTTAATGATGTTGTGCGCGTACCACCTATTCGTGTCGCTGCAAAGTCTGAATCTATGCCTCAACAGGAGCCAAAAATATCTAAGTTTATTGATGCGGTTGTTTATGAAGACGAAGCTTTACTGGTCATTAATAAGCCAGCAGGTTTTGCCGTACATGGTGGCAGTGGTATTAGTCGTGGTGTTATTGAACAATTACGCCTGGAACGACCAAGAGCTAAGTTTTTAGAACTGGTACATCGGCTTGATCGTGAAACTTCAGGAGTGCTTTTGCTAGCAAAAAAACGTACAGCTTTGGTGGCACTGCATGAGGCTATTCGTAATAATCAAACAGATAAACGCTACTTGATACTGGTCGCCGGGGAATGGAAAGAACAGAAAAAACGTGTGGTGTTAGATTTGCAAAAATACCTGTTACCGAGCGGAGAGCGACGAGTGAATGTTGTCACAGACCAGGCAAAAGACAAGCATAATGAGGCTCAGGTTTCTGAAACTATTTTTTATTTAAAGCAAGTATTTGAAGGATTTAGCCTCTTGGAAGCTAAATTAGTGACGGGTCGCACGCATCAGTTAAGAGTGCAGTTGTCGTATTTAGGCTTTCCGATTCTTGGTGACGATAAGTATGGTGATTTTCCTCATAATAAAGTTTTGCAGAAAAAAGGTTTAAAACGTATGTTCTTACACTCATATGAAACAAAATTTATGCACCCTGTTTCTGGTGAAAGGTTGCGTTTGGTGGCTCCTTTACCTAAAGATTTAGATGCTTTTTTGAAGACTTTGGCTAAGAAAATTATTTAAGGAATAATAAATAGTAATGAAAAAGAAATTTGATTTAATTGTATGGGACTGGGATGGAACCTTAGCTGACTCTACGGGTATGATTACTGAGGCTATTGTTTTGGCTGCTGAGCAAGTCGGCTTGCCTCCATTAAACTCTAAAGCAGCGAGAAATATTATAGGGTTAGGCTTAGCTGAATCAATTAAAGCACTTTATGGTGAAATATCTGAGGAACAAACAGAGATTTTTGCAAAACAGTATAAAGAAAATTATTTTTCAGGAGAGCATGAAATTCTATTTTTTAAAGGAGCTAAAGAGACAGTAAAGGAGCTACATAAACGTGGACATAAAGTGGCCGTAGCAACAGGAAAAAGCAGAAGGGGTTTGAATATGGCTTTGGAGCGTTCTGAAATACAACATTATTTCCATGCAACTAAAACGATTGATGAGTGCTTTTCTAAGCCACATCCACAAATGTTGGAAGAGTTAATGGATGAGTTGGCGACATTGCCTAGTAAAACATTAATGATAGGGGATAGTAGTTACGATTTGCAGATGGCTCAAAATGCTGGGGTTAAATCACTTGCTGTCACTTTTGGAGCACAATCTAAAGATAAATTATTGGCGTATAATCCTATTGAAATTTTTAATAGATTTGGCGAATTAAAACATTGGTTATTAAATAATGCATGAAAAATTGATTGTTTTTAATAGTGCAGACTTGCAAGAAAAGTCACAAGGCTTACGTTTTGATTTGCCGCAGTTAGGTGAGCACATCACAGGTTTTGTTGTGCGCTTTGATGGTAATGTGCATGCTTATGTGAATCAATGCGCACATGTGTCTGTTGAGCTTGATTGGAATGAAGGTGATTTTTTCACGCCAGAAAAGGATTATCTTGTTTGTGCGACGCATGGTGCGCAATATCAACCAAATACAGGCTTTTGTGTGTTTGGGCCATGCAAAGGAAAATCTTTGCGAACTTTGCCTGTGACAGAACAAGATCAACA
>CAZJUK010000166.1:0-2404 GCA_964549145.1 uncultured Methylophilaceae bacterium | reverse complement strand
CTTGTTACAACCACAGGTCGTGGTGAGTCTGCGCCAGTAGTTGAATGTAAAGGAACTAAAAAAACTAAAGCATTAATTGAGTGTTTAGGACCTAACCGTCGTGTTGTAATTCATGCTCAGGGTAAGAAAGAAGTAGGTTGCAAATAATTTAGATACTCTTAACAGTAATATTTAAATTAGCAATATATAAAAGCCTCGCATTGCGAGGCTTTTTTTATTTGAACCGAATTTAAACGTTATAATTTAAGTATGAAAATTGATGTGCAAGTAATTATTGAAGCCCGTTGGCTTTGTCCTGTCGTCCCAGAAAATATCTTATTAGAAGACCATGCTGTTGTCATAGATGCAGGCAAAATCATTGATATCTGTCCTACTTCTATATCTCAAGAAAAATACCAATCAAAAGAAATACAAAAGTTAACAGACCATATTTTGATTCCAGGCTTAATTAATTTACATAGCCATGCAGCAATGAATTTAATGCGTGGGTTAGCAGATGATCTATCTTTATTGCCATGGCTAAAAGATCATATATGGCCTGCAGAAAAAAAATTAGTCTCTGCTAGCTTTGTGCATGACGGTACGTTGTTAGCTTGCGCTGAAATGGTTAGTGGTGGTGTAACGACGTTTAATGATATGTACTTCTACCCTGCAGCTGCGGCAAAAGCCAGTATGGCGATTGAAATGAGAGCCACTCTCGGGTTGGTAGTTTTAGAGTCAGCGACACATTATGCTAATGATGCCAATCATTATATTCAGCTAGGGTTGGATGTGCGAGATCAATTAGCTGGTGAATCATTGATTGATTTTAATTTAGCACCACATGCACCCTATACGGTTAGTGATCGTACTTTTGAACATATCGCAACTTTAGCAGAGCAAGTGGGTATTGGAATACATACCCATGTGCATGAAACACGTGAAGAAATAACACAAAGTGAGGAAAACTATGGATTACGACCATTATCGCGGTTAGCCAACTTGGGTATTTTAGGACCCAATGTTACGATGGCGCATTGTGTTCACTTAGATGATAAAGAAATAGAATTGGTGGCAAATTATGGTTGTAGTATTGCTCATTGTCCAACTTCTAATTTGAAATTAGCGAGTGGGATTGCAACGATCAATGCTTATATTGATAATGGTATTAATATAGGGTTGGGAACAGATGGTGCAGCCAGTAATAATCGTTTAGATATGTTTGCTGAAATGCGTCTTGCTGCGTTGCTCGCAAAAGGTCAAAGTGGCGATGCGACAGCAATATCTGCTCATCAGGCACTCGCTATGGCGACTATAAATGGTGCTAAAGCACTGAACTTAAATGATAAGATAGGCTCTATTGAGTGTGGTAAGTATGCTGATCTAACTGCAGTAAAAATGCATGATATAGAATTACAGCCTTGTTTTAATCCCGTTTCACATTTGGTTTATGTGGCAGGTCGTGAGCATGTCAGTCATGTTTGGGTGGAAGGTGACCTAAAATATCACAAGCCGAGTGAAAGTCGCGGTATATATAAAAATATTGAGTCACCTGAGTTAACAGACATTATTAAAAAATGGCAACCTAAATTAAGCGAATTTAAATGACAAATACAACAAATGTAGATGCAGTTGAATTGAATAAATTCAGTGAGTTAGCACATAAATGGTGGGATAAAAATAGTGAATTTAAACCATTACACGATATTAACCCATTACGCTTAAATTATATTGATAGTGCGGTATCACTTAAAGCGAAAACAGTATTGGACGTCGGTTGTGGTGGCGGTATTTTATCTGAAGCTATGGCAGAAAAAGGTGCTAAAGTGACAGGTATTGATCTTGGCGAAAAAGCATTAAAGGTTGCACAGCTTCACAGCTTAGAAAGTAGCGTTGAAGTGGATTATCGTTTAATTTCAGTTGAAGCTCTAGCAGAAGACCAACCTGAAAGTTACGATGTCATTACATGCTTGGAAATGCTGGAACACGTGCCCAACCCATCCAGTATAGTAAAAGCTTGTGCAAAATTGGTTAAACCAGGGGGGCATGTCTTTTTTTCTACGATTAATCGTAATCCTAAAGCTTACCTTTTTGCAGTAATCGGTGCGGAATATCTACTCAATATTTTACCCCGCGGCACGCATGATTATCAAAAGTTTATTAAACCATCTGAGTTAGCACGTTGGATGAGAGATTATGGTTTACAGCTACAACATCAAATTGGCATGACTTATAATCCAATTACAAAACATTACCGACTAGAAAATGACACTACTGTTAATTACATTTTAAATTCAATAAAATCAGAATCTTAGCTGGTATGGTAACCACTGTTTTGTTTGATTTAGATGGTACATTAGTTGATACAGCACCTGATTTGGGTCATGCATTAAATCTACAATTAGAAAAGCATAATAAACCTAAA
>CAZJUK010000165.1:0-2423 GCA_964549145.1 uncultured Methylophilaceae bacterium | reverse complement strand
AATCGAAAGTGGCTTGCGGTGCTTTGTCAGTTTCTTCTTCATATGCGCTGGCATGGCTGCCGGAAAGAATAATGCCATCAGCCCCAAAATTTTGTACGAACTCTTCTGACACATCACATGGATGAATTTCACAATAAACATGCGCTTCACGTACACGACGTGCAATAAGTTGTGTTACTTGTGAGCCGAAATCTAGAATTAGTATTTTTGAATGCGTCATATTTGTTTAATATTTAAATGTTTTGTAGTAAGGGTCTTAATGGTTGCGTATCTTAATATAAGTTAAGATGCATATTTAACTATTAAATATGCATCTTAAAATGTTGTTTTACTCCACCTAGCTAGTTTTTATTATGGTTTAACTAACTCTATAGTTTGGCGCTTCTTTAGTAATTTGCACATCATGCACATGCGATTCACGCATACCTGCACTGGTGATTTGTACAAATTCAGCTTTTTCACGCATTTCGGTGATATTTTTCGCACCTACATAACCCATAGAAGCACGTAACCCACCCATTAACTGATGAATAACCGCAACGACACTGCCTTTGTATGGTACGCGACCCTCAATACCTTCAGGCACTAATTTGTCTATATTGCCATTGTTATCTTGAAAATAACGGTCACTAGAACCTTTTTGCATGGCGCCAATTGAGCCCATGCCACGGTATGATTTATAAGAACGGCCTTGATATAGCTCTACCTCACCTGGCGCTTCTTCAGTACCTGCAAACATACCACCAAGCATCACGCTATAAGCGCCTGCAGCAATGGCTTTTGATATATCTCCAGAAAAGCGAATGCCTCCATCTGCTATAAATGGGACGCCTGAGCCACGAAGCGCTTCTTCGACGTTAGAAACAGCCGTGATTTGTGGGACACCAACACCAGCAACAACGCGAGTAGTGCAAATAGAGCCTGGTCCAATACCAACTTTTACACCGTCTGCGCCTACATCAACTAGCGCTTTAGCTGCACTGGCTGTTGCAATATTACCGCCAATAACTTCGATATGTGGAAATTGTTTTTTGACCCATGCTACACGTTCTATAACACCCTGTGAATGACCATGGGCAGTATCAACTACAATTACATCAACACCAGCCTCAGCTAAGGCGATTACACGCTCTTCTGTACCTTCGCCGACGCTAACAGCTGCGCCAGCTAGCAAGCGACCTTTACTGTCTTTACAAGCGTTTGGGTGGTCGGTTGATTTTTGAATGTCTTTAACAGTAATAAGACCTTTAAGCGTGTCTTTATCGTCTATGACTAAAACACGTTCTAAACGATGCTGATGTAATAAACGTACAGCTTCTTCGCGAGGTGCATTTTCGTGGATAGTAACTAGCCGGTCACGCGGCGTCATTATGTTTTTGATCGGTTGGTCTAGGTTTGTTTCAAACCTTAGATCTCGGTTAGTGACAATGCCGACTACTTTTCCGTTATCAACGACTGGTAGCCCTGATATTTTGTGTAGATTAGTTAATTCAAGTACGTCTCTTACTGTCATGTGGCTTTGAATGGTAACAGGGTCATTTACAATGCCTGATTCAAACCGTTTGACCTTTGATACATGAGCAGCTTGTTTAATTGTGGTCATATTTTTATGAATCACGCCTAAACCACCTTCTTGTGCAAGCGCAATAGCAAAAGCAGCTTCAGTGACGGTATCCATTGCGGCAGAGACGAGAGGAATGTTCAGTTTTATTTTACGTGTGAGTTGAGTGCTTAAGTCGACTTCGCGCGGCATAACAAGCGAGTGCGCTGGGACTAATAAAACATCATCAAAAGTGAGAGCTTGTTGCAGCAACCGCATGAGTAATCCTTTATTTCCAAAAATAGATTATACAGAATTGTTTATAAAGCAGGGAGTGTGTTGTAAGTTATCAAAAAATTACTTGGTAAAAATGTCAACTCTTACTAAATTAAAACGTTTAAAAGTGTAAATAATCAGCAACACACTATTTTATAAAAATGGGCTATGATAATGTAAGCACTAACTTAGTGCGATAGTTTAATTTAGCGCCATAAATATTAAAATTTAAAACATCAAGACTTAAAAACAACAAAAAGTTACTTACGAGGCTAATGTATGAAAATCTGTCAATTAATACCTTTGCTATGCATTGCTTCCATGCTTTTTGCATTAACAGCAAATGCTCAGGTATATAAATGGAAAGATAAAAACGGTAAAATACAATATTCGGATACGCCGCCTCTTGATGTTGATGCGCAAATTTTTGGTAACAAAAAGCCAACGCCAGCGAGCAATAAAACTACTGAAGCAGAAGGTACAAAACCTACCCAAATAAAAACTCTTACAAAAGACTTTGACGATCAAAATGCTGAGGCTAAAAGAGTGCGTCAGAAAAATGTAGAGATTGAGAAAAAGAATAAATCATTAGATAAAGAACGAGCGG
>CAZJUK010000164.1:0-2496 GCA_964549145.1 uncultured Methylophilaceae bacterium | reverse complement strand
ACTTCGACTTCAATCACAAACACCCACACTTATCAGTCATTCTAATTTTTAAAGAACTTTTACGGCCACTTAAAATCACTATGTTTTAAGTTGGTTGCGGGAACAGGATTTGAACCTGTGACCTTCGGGTTATGAGCCCGACGAGCTGCCAGACTGCTCCATCCCGCGTCCGTGTCGACATATGTATCGCCGAGAGATGAGACTATAGCAAGTTTTAAGCCATTATGTCAATGACGAAGAGACTTTTATTTACATTTAAGTGTAATTATTATTAAAAATAGAACGCCTTCACCTGAAACAAAGTCATCGTGCAACATATTTAAGACGCCCATACTAAAAGCTATTAATTAATAGCACCAAATACTTTTTCAAGTAGACTGCTGGCTCGGCCAAGCGGATCCTCACGAATGGCTGCCTCCTCTTTGGCAATCATTAAATACAAACCATCTAGTGCTTTATTTGTCACATATCGTTGAATATTGGAATCTTCTTCTTTTACTACACCAAACTTGCTTCCCATTCCAGCGTATTTATTATAAGTATCGGCTAACTGCACTTCTTCAGTAGTCTTTTGTACAACAGGTAAAAACTTCTCTCCCATATCAGCAGAAGTTGTACGCTTAAAGTATTGAGTCGCTGCATCGTCTGGCCCAGTTAAAATTGCTTTAGCATCCGTCAAGCTTATTTGTTTTATTGAGCTTATTAGCAGGGCTTTAGCTTCAGGTACTGCGGCTTCTGCCGCACGATTCATCTTAAGAACAAGCTCATCTGACTGCTCCCCCATTCCAAACATCTGCATGCCTTTTTCTATCTCTTTAAGAGATTCTGGCAATGGAATTTTGACTTCTTTATTACTAAAAAAACCATTTGCAGCTCCTAAACTAGCAACGGCTGATTCAACCCCTTGATTTAACGCTTCTTTTAATGCATCACTTGTTTCATCGTTACTCAAGGCACTTACATCAGAACCACTACTTGAAGTGCTATCACTACCTGAAGACGCTTCTTCGAAGACCGAACCTAAGCCTTTCAAATCGAAATCTTTTAAAGAAAAGGCATTGGCCTGACACCCTAAGGTTATCAAGGCTGTTAATACAATAATTTTTTTCATTTTTTTCCTATCAGGATTTGTATACAACTAACTCGCTCTCTAAATGTTAAAAGTTTACACGTTAATCTTTTGAATCACTTTCAAGTTTTTATTTTTTGAAGTAGCTTCCATAAAGGTTATAAATTTAAATAATAAAAAAGACCCTGCTCTTTTAAGCAAGGTCTTAATCCATTACACACTATCTAACAAGCACCTAGGTAAGCAACTCATTAACTCTACGGACAAAACTTGCAGGATCCTCTAATTGACCTCCTTCTGCGAGTAGCGCTTGATCGAACAAGACGCGCGTATAGTCACCGAACTTAGCTTCATCCTTCTCTGTTTTCAGACGACCTACTAAACGATGCTCTGGATTTACTTCTAAAATAGGTTTTGACTCTGGTGCGCTTTGTCCAGACGCCTTAAGGATACGCGCCAAATTCCCCGATGGGTCGTGCTCGCCCGCGACCAAGCATGCTGGAGAATCAGTTAATCGGTGCGTCACACGTACATCTTTTACACTATCACCTAATGTTTTTTTAATGCGCTCAATAAGACCTTTCGCCTCATCCTCAATTTTATTTTGTGCTTCTTTTTCAGATTCGTCTTCTAATTTACCCAGATCTAAATCACCCTTGGCGATTGATTGTAATTTCTTACCATCAAACTCAGCCAAACTACCTAGAAGCCACTCATCAACTCGATCAGACATTAACAACACTTCGATACCTTTTTTGCGGAATATTTCCAAATGTGGTGAATGCTGAGCTGCCGCAAAACTGTCTGCAGTTATATAGTAAACCGCTTCTTGTTCAGGCTTCATACGGCCAATATAATCATTGAATGATACATTTTGCGTATCATTATCTTCATGTGAAGAGGCAAAACGTAACAAACCAGCAATTTTATCTTTATTGGCAAAGTCTTCACCGGGGCCTTCTTTAAGCACAGCACCAAACTCTGTCCAGAATTTTTCATAATCTTCTGGTTTTTTTATAGCCATGTCTTCTAGCAAACCTAAGACTTTCTTTACAGACCCATTCTTAATGGCCTCTACGTCGCGACTATCTTGCAAGATTTCACGCGAAACATTCAATGGCAAATCTGAAGAGTCAATGACACCACGTACAAAACGTAAGTATTGCGGCATTAGTTTTTCAGCATCCTCCATAATAAACACACGCTTAACATAGAGCTTAATACCATTCCGTCGATCACGATCGTATAAATCAAATGGGGCTTTTGATGGCACATAAAGCAATGAAATATATTCTTGCTTACCTTCTACACGGCTATGCACATGCGCCAATGGGTTTTCGAAGTCGTGCGAAACGTGTTTATAGAACTCTTGGTATTCTTCATCAGAAATAGCATCGGTAGTATTCAACAGGTGCAAAAAGCCCGAG
>CAZJUK010000163.1:0-2510 GCA_964549145.1 uncultured Methylophilaceae bacterium | reverse complement strand
CGCGTTGTTTCTCACCGCCAGAAAGTTGATGAGGTTTTTGTTTGAGCAATTGATCAATCTCTAGTAGTTCTGCAATTTGACTAGTATTGCAATGTTGAGGTGATTGTTCATTCTCTTTTAATCCATAGGTTAGATTATTTTTCACACTCAGATGTGGAAACAAACGGCTTTCTTGAAACACAAAGCCGATGTGCCGTTGGTGTACTGGAATGTTGATTTTTTGTTGGCTATCAAAAACACAATGATTGTTAATCACTATGCGACCAGAGTCTGGCTTGATTAAGCCCGCAATAATGCTAATGAGTGTGCTTTTGCCAGCTCCTGAAGGGCCGAATAGGCCAGTTATACGCGATTCAAAGTCTATTTGCACATCAAGTACAAAGTTTTTTCTGGCTAACTTGGCGCTAACTTCTATCAACTGACTATCTCAATGATAGTGTTAATCATTTAATGCTTGGCCTTGTGAATGACGAGACTTGCGTTCAAAGTAATCGCTAAGCATCAACGCACCCAAAGCAAGTGCCATACTTAAGATGACTAAGCGTAATGCTGGTGCATCACCATTAGGTACTTGAGTGAATGTATAAATAGCAAGTGGTAATGTTCTAGTTTCACCTTCAATATTGCCAACAAAAGTAATGGTGGCTCCAAATTCTCCTAAGCTGCGACTAAACGCTAAAATAAGACCTGTTAAAACACCAGGGAAAGCTAAAGGAAGAGTGATAGTAAAAAATACTTTTAACGGATGTGCACCGAGCGTCCTTGCAGCGGCTTCAAGTTTTGCATCTACTTGACTAATGCCTTGCCGTGTAGCCCGAACCATTAATGGAAATGCCATCACAGAAGAAGCAATGACTGCACCCACCCAAGTAAAGGCGAGGCTGATTCCCCAATATTCATATAAATATTTACCAATTAAGCCTTGATTGCCTAATAATATAAGTAGCAAAAAGCCAGGAATAACAGGAGGTAGTACTAAGGGGATATGCACTAAGGCATCTAGTAATGATTTACCCATAAATTTTTTCTTAGCTAGTAACCAACCAACAAAAATACCTGGGATGCAAATCGCTACTGTGCACCAAAGGGCGACTTTCATTGATAACGCTAATGAAGTTAATTCTTGTGGGCTAAAATTAAATAAATCCATTAATGTTCAATCGCTTTATCTGGTCTGCCAATAGTGTTATTGGATACAGCTTTTTTGGTATTAAAGCCATATAGTTGGAATATGACTTTAGCTTGCTTAGATTTTAAATAATTATAAAATGCTTTAGCTTGTGGTTTTGCATTGTTGGTTAAAGCAAGCGGATAAACAATAGGTGTATGACTCTCTTTGCTAAAAACAGCAAGTGTCGTGACCTTGTTTGATATTTTCGCATCGGTTGCATAAACAATACCTGCATTACATTCACCATGCGCGACATAAGCTAATGTTGCCCGTACATCGCGCGTGCCTACTAAGCGCGGTTTAATAGCGTGCCACCAGTTGAGTGACATCAAAGCTTGTTTAGCGTAAATGCCCGCAGGTACAGATTCTGTTTGACCGGTACACAATTTACCTTTAAAGGCATTAGCAAAGTTAAAGTTTTGTTTGGTGCTTACAGTAAATTCTCTACCTTTCGGCGCAATTACAACTAAACGATTACCTAATAAGTTAACGCGAGAGCTTTTGTTAATGCGCTGTTTTTTTTGTAAATAATCCATCCATTGGCTATCAGCAGACATCACAATATCTGCGGGCGCACCATTGCTAATTTGTTTAGCGACAGTGGCCGAGCTTGAAAAAGAAGTTTGAATTTTAATAGAGTGTAAGCTCTCAAATTGTTTTGCAATATCGGTCAATGCATCACTTAAACTGACTGCTGCAAAAATAGTTACTTTTGTTTTTGCAAGCTTGCCTTGCGCATGACTTTGGCAGGTAAAAGCCATCGTTAAAAGTAGCATTAATAATTGATTTCTGTTAATTGTAAAGAGCATAAATTCCATTTAACCATATTTAACGCTATATTCAAACGGGAATAGCGATGTAAATAAAACGATTGATGAAGTTGAGACCATTTAGTCGAAATTTTTGAGAAAAGAAGTGATGTGATTAATTTCTTTGCCAGCGGCTTTGTGTGTTTTATCAATCATAGTTTGATAGTTTTTTAATATAATAAAACCAAACTCAGTAACCTTTGCGCCGCCCCCATGGGATCCGCCAAGCGATGTCGACACTAAAGGTTGTGTAAAGGATTTATTCATCACATCAACCAACTGCCATGCCCTACGATAAGACATATTCATAGTTTTTGCCGCTGCCGAAATCGAACCGCAAGCATCAATAGCAACCAGCAAATGTGCCTTTCCTGGACCCATTGCAATACAATCACCATTTGTTATTTTAAGTGTTAAGTGGTCTTGAGCCATAATAATAAAAATTATAAACACGCTTTAAAAAAATATAAGACATGCATTGATTTCCCCTAGAGTGTTTCTATGTTTAGATAATTGATTGTGTTAAATTC
>CAZJUK010000162.1:0-2604 GCA_964549145.1 uncultured Methylophilaceae bacterium | reverse complement strand
CACCGGGCAGAACATTGGGTTGTTGTTTCTGGTGAAGCAACAATCACTAATAATGAAATTGAGTTTACTTTGCAAGAGAATCAGTCGACTTATATTCCTAAAACACATAAACACCGCTTAGAGAATAAAGGAAAAGAGCCGCTCTCGATCATCGAAGTACAGTGCGGAGACTACGTTGGTGAAGATGATATTGTGCGCTTTGATGATCAATATGGTAGGGTAGAAAAGTGAAAAAAGTAGCATTAATTACAGGGGTGACAGGGCAAGATGGTGCTTACTTGGCAGAGCTTTTATTGAAGAAGCATTACATTGTCCATGGTATCAAGCGACGAGCTTCTTCATTTAATACTGATCGTATCGATCACCTTTACCAAGATCCGCATTTGGATAATAAAAACTTTATTTTACACTATGGTGATTTGACAGACTCGACGAATTTAATTCGAATTGTTAAACATGTGCAACCTGATGAAATTTACAATTTAGCCGCAATGAGTCATGTCGCTGTGAGTTTTGAGTCTCCAGAGTATACAGCTGACGTAGATGGTCTAGGAACATTACGTCTCCTAGAGGCGATTAGGATTTTAGGGTTAGAGAGAAAAACTAAATATTATCAAGCTTCTACCTCCGAGTTATACGGTTTAGTACAAGAAACGCCTCAAACAGAAACAACACCATTTTACCCACGAAGTCCATATGCCGTTGCCAAGATGTACGCTTATTGGATTACAGTTAACTATCGCGAGGCTCATGGTATTTATGCTTGTAATGGCATCTTGTTTAATCATGAAAGCCCGCTGCGAGGCGAAACGTTCGTTACTCGTAAGATTACAAGAGCTTTGGCACGTATTAAACTAAGATTGCAAGAAGCACTCTATCTCGGCAATTTAGATGCATTACGTGATTGGGGCCATGCTAAAGATTATGTAGAAATGCAATGGATGATGCTACAGCAAGAAGAACCTGAAGACTTTGTAATTGCAACAGGTGTGCAGTATAGCGTGCGTGACTTTGTGAATACTGCAGCCAAAGAATTAGATATGGACATTACATGGCAAGGAAGTGGTATAGATGAAAAAGGCTACTTCAATGGTAAGTGCATTGTTCATGTGGATGAAAAATACTTTAGGCCGACTGAAGTTGAAACCTTGCTTGGAGACCCGAGTAAGGCGAAGCGGAAATTAGGCTGGACACCAAAAATTACATTTGATGAGCTTGTTGCTGAAATGGTGCGAGAGGATTATAAGTCCGCACAACGAGATGAGCTAGTAAAAGAACATGGTTTTCAAACTATGGATTACCACGAGTAAGTAATGGATAAGGCCGCAAAAATATATGTAGCAGGGCACAGAGGCTTGGTAGGGTCAGCCCTAATGCGACAACTAGAGAAGCAAGGTCATAATAATGTGGTTTTTCGTAAGCACGAGGAACTGGATTTGACCGATGAAAATGCAGTTAAAGCTTTTTTTAAAGCTGAAAAACCTGAATACGTGTTTTTAGCGGCAGCAAAAGTAGGCGGTATTCATGCTAATAACACTTACCCAGCAGAATTTATTCAACAAAACCTAGCTATTCAAACTAATGTTATTCATCAATCTTATTTGAATAATGTAAATCGATTGTTGTTCTTGGGCTCTAGCTGCATTTATCCTAAAGACTGTTCTCAGCCGATTAGAGAGGAGTATTTTCTCACTGGCCCGTTAGAACCAACCAATAGGCCGTATGCTTTGGCAAAAATTGCCGGTATTGAAATGTGCTGGAGTTACAACCGTCAATACGGCACACAATATCTAGCGGCAATGCCGACAAATCTCTATGGCCCAGGTGATAATTACCACTCAGAAAACAGCCACGTTATTCCATCGCTGATTCGCAAATTCCATGAAGCTAAAATCAGTAATAAAAAAAGCGTAGAGGTTTGGGGCTCAGGGACCCCACGAAGAGAGTTTTTATATAGTGATGATATGGCTGAAGCTTGTTTTGAGCTTATGGCTTTGCCATTTGAAGAATTCAATAGCATATCTGCTTGTAACAGAAATGATGGTTTACCACCATTAATTAATATTGGATTTGGTGAGGATGTAACGATAAAGCAATTAGCAGAACTTATTGGATCAGCAGTTGGGTATGAAGGTAGGTTAAATTTCAATACTGCAAAACCAGATGGAACAATGCTTAAGTTATTAGATGTTTCTAAACTTAATAAATTAGGCTGGAAATCTCAGACTCCTTTGGGGGTGGGTTTGAACCAGACCTATGCTAATTTTTTGAAACATCATTTATAGGCTACGCCCTTTACTAAATGACATTGAGAAAAAATATTCTTGCCAATTTTTTTGGTATGGGAGCTGTGGCCTTAGGGCCAATTATTGCGCTCCCATGGTATTTGGAAGCGCTTGGCCCAAAGTTATTTGGTTTGATTAGCTTTATGGTTATGCTGCAAGCAGTTCTTAGCTTGGTGGATGCTGGGATGAGCCAAGCGCTAGTACGTGAAACTACAGTGCGGTTAGATTCAACAGTTGAAGGTAAATATAAAACAGCCTCGTTACTTTTCAGCTTTGAGCGTATTTACTGGTCATTTTCTTTAGTAGTAGGATGCCTAAC
>CAZJUK010000161.1:0-2622 GCA_964549145.1 uncultured Methylophilaceae bacterium | reverse complement strand
TAAAATTCAGATTTCAACAACTCAAAGGTATCTACAAGCTCACTTTTTTCTTTAAATATTTTAAAGGCATTTCGAAACAATTGATTCTTGTCTAGTTCTCGATAATAGTTATGTGTCGCCACATTTTGCTAGTGGACCTTAATGTTTTTATATCTAGCATCCATACACTGCGCAACTGTCTTTGATGAGCGCCCACCTAAAAGACCTATGGGTTTACTTGGCATTTGAGGGTTGTCTTGGGTTAGCACTAAATGGTAATCGGCTTCTCCACCTCCATTCTTAGCCCACTCTTCTTCTGGATAGGCCGCCTCACGAATAACCTTATCTGAAGTTAATTCAAGAAAAGCATCTCTTAGCTTGCTCTTTTCATATAGTCCCATTGAAATACCTCTCTCTATTTGCTCTCACTAGTAACTTGGCCTTGTTTTTGTGTACCGAAAAAACCAGCATTGCTGTTTAACTCATGGACCGCATGTGTAACGATGAGTCTCTTTAAGTCTGTTTAATTGGCACGACTTTGGCACCATCTCTCATAGAATACAATTCGTCAGCCCACCATTGAGCCAACTTTAATCTTAGTTCTCGATATTCAGCTAAGTTATACGTGCCTCTAATTTTATCTTCATCTCCATGTGATAACGCTGTTTCGATTACATCTTTGTGAAACAATCTGCTTTCATTTGCCTGGGTTGAAAAAAAATGTCTGAAGCCATGTGAAACGATTCTGTATTTAGTCCAAATACGGCGCAATGCCATATTAAAAGTAGCATTGGATATAGGCTTGGTGCCGGTTAAATCAGGAAAAACATATCGTTGGTGCTCAGTTATTTTTTTAAGCTGCTGTAGAAGCTCTAGGACTTGTCTAGATAGCATTACGACATGTGATTTACGCATTTTCATGCGTCCTTTAGGTATTTCCCATACCGCAGCATCTAAATCAAATTCACTCCACTCAGAGAGCCTTAACTCCCCTGGTCTTACACCTGTTAGCATAAGTATTTGGATGCCTAGTATTGTTTCTAACCGACCACCGTATTCGACAAGACTTCTTACAAACTCACCAGCATCAGACCTTCCTTTTAAGGATGGGTAACTCTCTTTCTCATGAGGCGTGTTTACCCTAACAACACTCGCAGGATTATCACCAGCCCTCAAACCTTCAGAAGTTGCATAATCAATAACTTCCTTTAACCATGCTTTGACTTTTTTAGCTAAAGTAACGCTACCCCTAGACTCCATTACTTTAAGCACAGATTTAATTAGAGGTGCTGTGATTTCTTTGATTGGAATATTACCAAGTCTAGGCAAAACATTACCTTTGAACGTTGATGTAATCTTCTTATGATATGAAAGTGAGATATGTTTTTCTGATAGCCAATTCTCATATACCACTTTTAATGTGGCATTAGCTTCTAGCTTAGATGACGCTTTTTTTATTTTCTTTTGTAATACTGGGTCAGTACCTGCTTCAGCAAGCCTTCGCTTTTCTCTAGCCAAATCTCTCGCTTCTGACAATGTAATATCCCCATACACACCTATCTGAATTAACTTAGGGTTACCATTAACTGTAGTTCTAAGTTGAAAGTACTTTGAGCCATTAGGATGCAAAAGCACAAACAAGCCCTTTCCATCTCTTAGCGTATATGGTTTTTCTTTATGCTTTGCATTACTAATTTTCTTATCGTCTAACAACTCAATAGCCATAATAATCCGAAATATGTATAAAAATAGAATGTATCTATTATTTTATACGCTTTTTATACGTTTATATCTTGGATGTCAATAGACTACGTTAGATTATATTCCACTTATTCATAAAAGTAGCATTGATTTATATAGGTTATATGGACTTTTTTGGATGGTATTGGAGAAGATCTTGGTGCCCCCGGCACGAATCGAACGTGCGACCCTCCCCTTAGGAGGGGGATGCTCTATCCACTGAGCTACGGAGGCATATGATGTTTTCTGTCTATTGTGCCCTAAACAATTCAATGAAAGCGGCATTTTACCTTTATTCAGCTATGTAAATAACTATTCAATCTTTTAAAGGGTGCAGCTCACCTTTGTATTAAGGCACATTACTTTAACGTAAAATATGACTATTAAGTCTACTCAATTACAATGGCTTTGAATAACTCTAAAAAAACCATAAGCAAAGAACAGTATTGCAATTCACCCAATTTTTGGATAAATAAACTGCAACTAAAATGCAATCAGCAGGTCAAAAAATTATACAAGAAAGGTTGCAAATGAAAATAAAACTACTACTAATATTAACTATGCTTTTTACGGCAGGCTGCGTAAACCAGTCCAAGCTAGCGCTACTCAACGACCCTAATAAGTGGTCAGAACTCAACTGTAGCGGCTTTAAAACATGGAATGATTGCAATACTGAAGCAATGCAACTTTGCCCTACTGATTATTACGTTAAAAATCAACTTGAGAATTTGCTGATACAACGCCGCGTCGTTGAAATTGCTTGCAAAGGTTAACTAAAAAGCTGGTGCCCGGGGCCGGAATCGAACCGGCACGACCGTTAAGTCGAGGGATTTTAAGTCCCTTGTGTCTACCAGTTTCACCACCCGGGCATTCTTGGAACTTCTATTTGAAGCTGCTTATTCT
>CAZJUK010000160.1:0-2674 GCA_964549145.1 uncultured Methylophilaceae bacterium | reverse complement strand
ACTCAACATCCTAGCTGGCAAGCACTGTGCCAACATCAAAAAAAAATAAATAATCTTCACATGCGTGATTTATTTAATTCTAATCCAAAACGTTTTGAGGAGTTTAGTCTTAAGTTTGACGACATGTTATTGGATTATTCTAAACATCGAATTACAGAAGAAACATTGCCCCTACTCTTTCAAATGGCGAGGGAGGCTAATTTAGAGCAATGGCGTGAGCGCATGTTTTCGGGTGAAAAAATTAACACAACCGAAGATAGAGCCGTATTACATACTGCACTGCGTAATCGTGCTAACACGCCAGTATATGTTGATGGCAAAGACGTAATGCCAGAAGTTAATGCAGTCTTGTCACAAATGCGCGTATTTAGCGATAAAGTACGTAGTGGTATTTGGACTGGTTATACGGGTAAAAAAATTACGGATATTGTTAGTATCGGTATTGGTGGATCTGACCTAGGTCCAGCTATGGTGTGTGATGCACTTGAGCCATATGCTAGCGCTGATTTAAATGTTCATTTTGTATCAAATATTGATGGTGCCCATTTGTTACGTGCGTTAAATAAATGTGATGCAGAAACAACATTATTTATCATCGCGTCAAAAACATTCACTACGCAAGAGACAATGACTAACGCTCATTCAGCACGCGATTGGTTTATGCGTCATGCTAAAGATGAAACCCATATCGCTAAACATTTTGTCGCACTCTCTACCAATGCAAGTGCAGTTGAAAAATTTGGTATTAATATTAACAATATGTTTGCATTCTGGGACTGGGTAGGCGGCCGTTATTCATTATGGTCAGCGATTGGCTTACCTATTGCGCTTTATGTAGGGATGGATAACTTCGAAGAATTGCTAACGGGTGGCTTTGAGATGGATGAGCATTTCAAGTCAGCACCTCTCGAACAAAACATGCCTGTTATTATGGCGTTGATTGGGATATGGTATAACAACTTTTTCCATGCAGATACTCATGCAATATTGCCCTACGATCAAAGCATGTCTCGTTTTCCAGCCTATATGCAGCAAGCAGATATGGAAAGCAACGGTAAATTTGTTTGTCGTGATGGCTCGCATGTTACTTTCAAAACTGGTCCCGTTATTTGGGGCGAGGCAGGTACTAATGGACAACATGCCTTTTATCAATTAATTCACCAAGGTATGCAGATCATACCTGCCGATTTTATAATGCCTGTACACAGCCATCACAAAGTTGGCACAAACGGTAATCAACACCATAAGATACTCATGGCTAATTTTCTAGCGCAGACCCAAGCCTTAATGCTAGGAAAAACTAGAGATGAAGCGCGAGTAGAACTCGAAGAGCAAGGCCTCAATGGCGAAGCATTAGAAAAACTATTACCGCACAAAATGTTTGAAGGTGACCGTCCGACAACATCAATCATGTTTGACAAACTTACACCAAATACCTTAGGTAAATTGATTGCACTATATGAGCACAAGATTTTCATCCAAGGGATTATTTGGAACATTAATAGCTTCGATCAATGGGGAGTTGAATATGGCAAACAAATCGCCAACCAAATCCTTCCACAGTTACAAGATGCAAAAGAAGCGAATGATTTTGATAGCTCGACCAATGGGCTGATTAACCATGTCAAAGCACTTGAATAAACTCAATTCTTAGTAACTATGTCGTTTGCTATCGCAACTTCAACCCTTTTGTCATTGCATCGATGCCTACGGCATTTACAATACTAGCACCGAGCTTTTTAGCAAAGCGATCAACAAAAGTGTCTCGATAGGTAAAATCAACGATGTCTTCTTGCTTAATCACTTCTCGTGCTACAAAGTCTGCGCTACCCAAACTATCTGCTAAGCCAATTTCAATACTTTGTTCGCCACTCCAAAACAAACCGCTAAAAGTGTCTGCAGATTCATTTAAACGATCTCCTCGTCCATCTCGGACTACTTGTTTAAACTGTTCATGGATTTCGTTAAGCATTGCCTGCGCATATGCCTCATGTTCAGGGTTAGCTGGCGAAAATGGATCAAGCATCGCTTTATTTTCACCTGCTGTCATTAATCGACGTTCAACACCAACTTTTTGCATCACTTCAGTGAAACCATAGCCATCCATCAACACCCCAATTGAGCCAACAATACTAGCCTGGTCTACATAAATTTTATCTGCTGCTGCAGCAATGTAGTAACCCCCAGATGCACATATATCCTCAACTACTGCATACACGGGTATTTTTGGATGCAATTTTTTCTGTCGTTGAATCTCAGTATTAATAATTCCTGCTTGTACAGGGCTTCCGCCCGGGCTATTAATACGAAGAATAATACCCTGAGTACCTTTGCTATCGTAAGCATCCGCTAGACTTCCCATGAATGCGTCTGCATTGACTTCGCCACCAGGCTCTATAACGCCAGTGATATCAATTAATGCGGTGTGCTTGCCAGTGGCAGATTTCACTTCATCACTTAACCAACCAACAGCATAACCAAACACGACAAATAAATAGACAAACGTTAGAAGTTTAAACAATATCCCCCAGCGTCTTGCCGCTTTTTGCTCTTTTAAGCTAGACAGCGCTAGCTTTTCTATAGTTTGCTGCTGCCATTGGCTATCGTTTGTATTGTTTTCTTGCGACATATATTAAGCTCTCTTATGTATATATTTTTACTAAATATGTTTTAA
>CAZJUK010000159.1:0-2801 GCA_964549145.1 uncultured Methylophilaceae bacterium | reverse complement strand
AAGAAACATCAGGAAAGGCATCAATCGGTAAATTTTTAAATGCCATGACTCCAATGCCCACCAACAGTAAAGTGAGCACAAGCATCAATAAACGTTGAGTTAGTGCGAATTGAATAAATTTACTAAGCATAATTATTCATCCTCACTTAGTGCTAGCCAAGCTGCTTTAAGGGCAATAGAACCCGATACTGCCACACGTTCATTACCTTTTAACCGATTGTCTGAACTGCCTATAACAACACTTTGTCCTCGTTCAAAAATAATACTCACCTTCGTAGGTGTGAAACCTTTAGCTGTTTGCACAAAAATATAATTACTCAAACCTTCACGAACTAAAGCATTTTTTGAAACCGCAAAATAGTCAATTTTTTCATTAGAATTCTGATCAAACTTCACTACCACTTCAGCCTCTACAAGCTGCCCTGGTGAAAGTTGTTCTGTGTTGGACGTAATCTCAGCTCGCACTAATAAGTTTTGGTCACTGCTATTGATGTTTCTAACAACCTGAATCACATTACCTTCAGCCCCATAAGATGGCACTTTAACCAGCATGCCTTTTTTAAAGATCCTTACGAAATCAACTGGCACTCGCATTTCAAGCCACAAAGGATACAACCGTCCTATCTTATATAACGGCGTAGCACTATCTACGCGCTGACCAATAGTGACAAGTTGTTGTAATACTTGACCATCCATTGGCGAAGTGAAATTAATACCATTCGCATACTTACCTGTAAGACCTAATTTCTTAATATCAGCATTACTCATACCACTTAATTTTAACGACTGCTTTAATTGTGATAACAATGTATTAGCTTCAACCAAATGATTTTGTGTATTCAGGTATCTTCGTTCAGCAATAATGCCTTCTTTAAATAGGTCTGCATCTCGATTAAATGTCTTTTTAGTAAGTTGCTGCTGCGTACTGGCTTGTAAATACTCACGTTGCAAGCTCAGCATGTCGATGCTCGTAATATGCCCTAAGAGCTGACCTTTTTTAACTTCGGAGCCTACTGCCACACCTAAATCATCAATCAATCCCACTACTGCACTGCTAACAATGCGCTCTTGCCCAACAGGTATAACCACTTTACCTGGAAATAATTGACTCTCACGCTCGGCTGTTCTGAGTAAACTAGCCACTTGGATACCCATAGTTTTTTGTTGTTTTGATGAAATAATAATCATATTTTCATTCTTAACATTTGCATCTTGTGCAAAAATATCATTCACAAAAAAGCTAGAAAAAATAATTAGCATAAAAATATTTTTAAAAAAGCATGTAAAGCTCATGGCAACACTCCTACAGCTTGGTTATATCGGGCAATATCCCACTGCAATTGTATTTTTCTGCTAGCAACTGCTTTTTCTGCTTCAAATGACAGCGCTTGGACACGAAGAAGACTGACCAAGTCTGTTTCACCTAAAGTAAAAGCCTTTTCTGCTAACCGTAAATTTTCTTGTATCAATTTGTTCTGTACTTTTACAAAATTAAGTTCTTTTTTAGTAACTTCTAAATTATGCTCGGCTTCGTGAAACATTCCCTTTATTACCAACTCTAAGCGCTGTATTTCAGCCATATTTTTAGCGATATTAGCGTCTGCCAATGCTAGTACTGGCGCCCTGGATGCTTCGCCATTAAAAGGGATACGCACTTTAATACCTATACTGTCATTAAATTGATTATCAAACCCTCCTCGTATACTGCGTGCTGAGAGCATAAATTGTGGGCTCTCGCGGGACTCTAGAGCAATTAACGCTCGTTCTTTAGTTGCTATATCAGATTGGGATGACAGCTCAAGAATCAGAGGATGTTTTTCAGGTAGGTTCACAACTGAAGATAAACCCTCGTTCAAATTGGCAGGAATTTCATTAAGACCTGTTAGTGAAATATAACGATACTTTGCATGCTGAAGTTCAGAAAAAGACTTTAACTGTGAAGTTTTTGCACTTAATGTTTCACCTTGCGCTAACATTAAGTCAGTTCTGGCAAGTTCTCCTGCTTTATATCTTCTTTCAATATTATGTTCGAGTTTTTGAGCAGCAAGAATACGTAAGCCATCTAATGCTGCTGCTTCCTTATTCATATTGAGACCCCAAACAGTATCTCTAAGCACCCCAGCTAATTGAATCATCAAGCCCTTGTTACTTGCTGTAAGTGAAGTTTGCGTACTTTTTGCTAAAGATTTTCTAGCAGTTCTTTGTCCAGGCAACCATACTGGTAACTCTATTTCAGCTTCCCATTCCCGCTCACCTCTACCGCTTTGAATAGCATCATTTTGGTGTCTAACACTTATAGCAGGCGCAGATGGCAACATATTTCGCGCGTAAATATAGCGTGCTTGAATTTCGCGATCTAGTGCTTGTAGTACATGTTGTTTTGGATTACGTTCAAAAGTTTTTTCAAGAACATCCCGCAAGGTCAACTTAGAGTTAATAATTAAGCTATCAGTGTGAAAATCTTCTGTTGCCATTGTGAAATGAGTAAAAAAACTCAGCGTGACAAGGACGAGAAAATAAGAAATACGCTGAAAAAAGCGTACTGCCTCAAGTAGATCAGTCGTTTTATTCATTAAAAACTCCCGTAAAGCTATTTAAATTAGATAGTTTTTTGCTAAAAGATTAAGCAATATAAACTACAGAACTGACGGCATACGCCATCTAATAAATAAGCTTATAACGGTGGAGCGCGAAGCGGTTGGAGGATGTAGGAGGGGTATTGTCGTTTAGTAAATAGCTGTTCAAACTGTATATGTTTGCCTATAGCTAAGACGGAACTAAGTATGGCAACAATAAATAAA
>CAZJUK010000158.1:0-2867 GCA_964549145.1 uncultured Methylophilaceae bacterium | reverse complement strand
CCTAAACTATCGGATGCCGTAATTCGGCCTGTCGCTTCGCATGGTTCACGTGGTCTATTAAATTTGGGTTTCGGTCTAGCACCGGATGATGATGAATTCATTCAAATGAGGGATGAGTATCTTGATATTTATGAAGCCGTCATAACACGATCACCGATGTTATTTACAGGTATGCAGTCCGCATTAAATATGATCGTTGCCCGATCATTAAGCTGGGGCATTGTAACCAATAAGCCTGCGCGTTTTACTGTGCCATTAGTAAAAAGTTTGAATTTATATAGCCAAGCGGCTTGTGTTGTTAGTGGTGATGATGCCCCACATCCTAAACCTTCGCCAGAAACACTTTTCTTAGCCTGTAAGCATGCACAGGTTAAACCTGAAAACTGTATCTATGTCGGTGATGCTGAGCGTGATATTCAAGCAGGGCAGGCTGCAGGGATGAAAACAATTGCCGCACTATATGGCTATATTGGTACTAATGATAAACCGGAAGCATGGGGTGCGGACCATTTGATTCATGCCCCAGAAGAGATTCTAAAGCTAATTTAATTTACGTTGCGACGTTCGGTTAAGGCTTGTGCCAATGTGCCGCTGTCAATATACTCAATTTCACCACCCATTGGTAAGCCACGTGCAATTCGACTCACGTTAACCCCACGAGATTTCAATAGCTCAATGATGTAATGCGCCGTAGCTTCACCCTCGACTGTGTAGTTAGTAGCTAAAATTACTTCGTGTACGGTGCCATTTTGCGCACGTGTAAGTAACTTATCTAAATTGATTTCTTTAGGGCCCACACCATCTAACGGCGATAAGCGACCCATTAAAACAAAATAAAGTCCGCTATATGATTGTGTTTGTTCTAGCATCATTACATCAGTCGGCATTTCTACCACGCAAAGTAATGAAGCATCACGCTCCTCAGAAGTACATATTTGGCAGGTAGGTTGCTCACTAAAGTTATTGCATAAATTACAATGACCAATTGTTTCCAGTGCCTCACTCAATGCATTTGCAAGGTCATGTGCGCCTTTTCTATCTCGTTGTAATAGATAGTAAGCCATGCGCAGAGCGGACCTTGGCCCAACACCTGGCAAACAGCGAAGGGATTCTATTAGATGCTCAAGAACAGGCGAGTTTTTCACGTTATAAGTTTATTAAGACTGACTAATCAGCTTGCTAAAAAGGCAGTTTCATACCGGCTGGCATGAAACTACTCATGCGGGCAGTGGAAGTTTCTTCTGCTTTTTGTGCAGCGTCTTTTAATGCAAGTACAATTAAATCTTCTAACGTTTCCTTGTCATCCATCACACTCTGATCAATATTGACACGCTTTATTTCGTTACGGCATGTCATGGTGACTTTTACTAAACCATTACTTGCAACACCTTCTACATCAACATTTGCAAGCTCTTCCTGTGCTTTTTGCATATTTGCTTGCATCTGTTGTGCCTGTTTCATCATATTGCCCATGCCACCTTTCATCGTCTATTTCTCCTTTAGCTTTTAGTTTATGTATTAGGTTTAATCGTGTTTGGAATCACTTGTGCATCAAAATCTTGAATAAGTGTCTGCACAAAGTCGTCTTTCATGATAGCTTCCTCGGTACTTGATAGTAATTCTGCTTTTTCTACTGCATTCTGTTTTGCTGGCGTGTTTGCTTGTTGAACTACATTAATCACTAAGTGTATTTTTTTACCAAAATAGTTATTAATTGCATTGGATAATTTGTCTTGATAAGTTGCACTAACTAAATGTTTTTGACCTTCAGCAACACGTAATGTAATGCTGTTGTCATCATATGCAACCATTTCACACTGCTGCGCAAGTGCTCGAGCAAGACCAAGTTTTAAATTGCGTTCGACTAAATTTCTCCAATCACCATCAAAGTTACTATTTTGTTTTGGCGCTTCTGCAATTGGTGCAATAGTTGTTTTTGTTTTGTTTTCAGTATTATTCTGCTGAGGCTCAGACCGTGATGATAAGTTGTTTTCGATAGTTTGCTTTACTGTTGCCGATTCTTTTGTTCCTGATTGTATAGTGTTATTCACTTTAGGTTTAGAACTGCTTTTTGATAGTGTCGTTTTGTCTACTAAGTACTCTTTAGGTGAAAATGCTAACATGCGTAATAAGCTCATTGTAAAGCCAGCATATTCGTCTGGTGCTAGACTAATATCACGACGGCCAAGCAATGCAATTTGATAATAAAGTTGTAGAATATCAGCAGGTATTTTTTGTGCTAGGTCGAGCAGTACTTGCCGCTCTGGTAAATCGTTGGCAATGCTAGTTGGAACTGTTTGAGCAATAGCTAGTTGATGTAACAGGCTGGCTAAATCATTTAATGCGGCTTCAAACGAAAGGCTACGCGCTTCCATTTGCTGGGCCTTTGAAATTAAGGTGTCGCCATCGTTATTAAGTAATGCTTCAATAATTTCAAACAAATAACTTTGATCAATGGCACCCAGCATGCCGCGCACTTCGGTTTCATTAACCGTTTGATTACCATAAGCAATAGCTTGGTCTGTTAATGATAATGCATCTCGCATACTGCCTTCAGCTGCACGTGAAATTAATTGAACAGCCGTTAGTTCAAAGCTAATACCTTCTTGAGTCAATACAGTTGTTAAATGATCATTAATGGTCGTGCTAGCCATTTGACGTAGATTAAACTGCAAACAACGCGACAAGACGGTGACAGGCACTTTTTGGGGATCAGTGGTGGCTAGTATAAATTTAACGTGTGCAGGCGGCTCTTCAAGTGTTTTAAGCATAGCATTGAATGCACTTTTAGACAGCATATGTACTTCATCGATAATATAGACCTTGAAGCGACCAATAGTTGGTGCATATTGCGCGTTTTCGAGTAG
>CAZJUK010000157.1:0-2907 GCA_964549145.1 uncultured Methylophilaceae bacterium | reverse complement strand
GCAAGTAATGTCAGCCGGGCATTGGCCTGTAAATCAGATTCATCTGTAAACACTACTAACGAGACATTAGCATTTTGAATAATATTTTTGGTATGTTCAGCAATACTGCTAATTAATATGGTTGGCAACCCTTGGTGGTTTAATACGAAAGGTGTCACTGAACCAAATGGATAGCCTTCAAATTTAGCAGAGTGAGTAGATAAAATGCCTTTTTGTGTGCTAAATAAAAATTGTTGCGCTTCTAAAGTAAGACTCATCATTAACTGGCAGGGTTTGTATTTAGTTTTAAGGCTGTTTCTGCAAGACGCTTTCCAAGAGCCTTACACAATTTCTTTTCGTCTTCAGTAATCGGCTTGTCATTCATTGTGCCGCCTATGTGACTAGCCCCATAAGGTGTGCCGCCAGATTGGGTGCTAGATAGACTGGGCTCGCTATATGGAATGCCTAAAATAAGCATGCCGTGGTGTATTAATGGCAACATCATACTGAGCAAAGTGCTTTCATTACCACCATGCATTGATCCACTCGATGTGAATACGCACGCTGGCTTGCCTACTAATGTGCCTTTAAGCCATAAGCCAGAAGTGCTATCTAGAAAATATTTCATCGGTGCCGCCATATTGCCAAAGCGAGTAGGACTGCCGAGTGCTAAGGCTGCACACTCTTCTAAATCAGTTTGCTCAGCATAAGGTGCGCCTGTGTCAGGAATATCAGATGCTGTCGCTTCACAATTTGCTGATACTTTAGGTACTGTACGGATACGTGCTTTTGCACCGTTGACACTCTCTACGCCACGCGCAATTAGTTGCGCCATTTCTTTAACAGCGCCACCTTGTGAATAGTAAAGGACTAAAATTTCAGACATTTAGTTGAATAATTTTCTTAATGGTTTTTTTAACGGTTTAATGGTTATTTGCCAGTTCGCTGGCTTTACCTATATAGCTAGCGGGCGTCATTTCAAGCAAGCCATCTTTTGCATCTTTGGGGATATCCAGGGTGGCAATAAAAGTATGCAGTGAGGTTTTATTAATACCACCTTTACCACGTGTCAGTTCTTTCAATTGCTCATAAGGATTCTCAATACCATAACGGCGCATCACCGTTTGAATAGGTTCTGCTAATACTTCCCAGCTATCATCTAAATCTGCAGCTAGTTTGTCGAAATTGGCTTCTAATTTATTCAGACCGCGCATGCATGAGTCATAACCTAGCACTGAGTAACCGAGTGCAACGCCCATATTGCGTAACACCGTTGAATCAGTGAGGTCACGTTGCCAACGTGAAATAGGTAGTTTTTCAGATAAATGACGTAAAACTGCATTAGCTAAGCCTAGGTTGCCTTCGCTGTTTTCAAAATCTATCGGATTAACTTTATGTGGCATGGTGGAAGAACCGATTTCGCCAGCCTTTACTTTTTGTTTAAAATAGCCGATTGAAATATAACCCCAAATATCGCGATCCAAATCAATAATAATAGTATTGATGCGGGATAAATTATCAAACATCTCAGCCATATAATCATGTGGCTCAATTTGAATGGTCATCGGGTTATATGTTAGCCCGAGAGAGGAAACGAAATTTTTAGCAAAGCTTTCCCAATCAAAATGAGGGTAAGCGGATAAATGTGCATTAAAATTACCTACTGCGCCATTTATTTTTCCAAGTACTTCACCATGTTCTAGTTGTTTTAATTGACGCTGCAAACGATAAGCAATATTGGCAAACTCTTTACCGACAGTAGTTGGGCTGGCTGTTTGGCCATGTGTTCGAGAAAGCATTGGTGTGTCTGCTAATGCTTTGGCTAGCTCGGATAAGCGCGTCATTACTTGTGTGATTTTAGGTGTGATAACAGCATCACGGCCACTTTTCAACATTAAGCCATGAGACAAATTGTTAATGTCTTCGCTAGTGCACGCAAAGTGAATAAATTCACTGGCTTTTTTAACTTCTGGGTTGCCATCAAATTTCTCTTTAAGCCAGTATTCCAAGGCTTTAACATCATGATTTGTTCGTGCTTCTATTGTTTTGATTTCCGTAGCATCACTTTCGGAAAAGTTGGCAATAGCTGAATCAAGTTCTAAAATTGTCTCTGCCCTAAATGGTGCAATTTCAGCTAATACTTTTTCCGCGCTCAATGCTTTTAGCCATTCAATCTCTACCCGAGCGCGATATTTAATTAGCGCAAATTCGCTAAAAAAGGGTCGCAGGTGGTCTAATTTTGATTGATAACGGCCATCAAGTGGGGAAAGCGCATTCAGCGGAGTTAGATTATTTGAGTTATTAGGCGACATAAAAAAGCTAGTGAACAAAAAACGTTATTTTACGCTTTTTACGCCACTTTATCTACGCACTTAATCCATTGTTAAGGTGCTTTTTACTTAACTTGTTTTAAACACAAAGCATATCAACAAATTCATTAACAAAAGTGCTTTCTAAATTAGTCTGATCTAAACATAAAGTGAGTATGGATTGTTGTTTAGCAAAATCAAACCGACGCGCCAGATTGACTTCGAATTTTTTTACAAGTTCAGGAATGCCTTCCTCACGGCGACGACGATGGCCAATTGGATATTCCACAGCAATATGGCTAGAGGAGGAGTTGTCCTTAAAGAATACTTGAATTGCATTAGCGATTGAGCGTTTTTCTGGGTCGAGATAATCTCTTGTGTATTCTGATTTTTCTACACAAACCATCTTGTTACGTAAGGCATCAATGCGTGGGTCAACCGCTACGGCATCTTCGTAATCTTTGGCAGTTAGACTGCCTTTAAGCATGCCAATTGCCGACATGTATTGCAAACAATGATCGCGGTCAGCAGGGTTGTCTAAAGGCCCTTTTTTATCAATAATCCGAATTGCAGATTCGTGCGTGGTCATTACTATTTGTTCTATTTTTGCAATTTGTTC
>CAZJUK010000156.1:0-2917 GCA_964549145.1 uncultured Methylophilaceae bacterium | reverse complement strand
GACCGATAAGGGGTAAAGATGTTGGAAAATGTTTCAAGTGTATCCTTTCTATAAAAATCATAAAAAGGACAGGAGAGATTAGCAGTAGAAGTAAAATTGATTCGAATAGAAGAAAACATTAATCCAAAACAACGTACATGCTATAACAATAATGCTCTGCCTGTCCCTACGCCAGTATTAACTGGATCAGGTTCATTGGGTCCCTCTATAAAAGAGATCTCAGGCATTAAAGCCACCCCAAGGCGTTTTGATTTTGCAATCAATCAAGAATTATACGATGAGACTCATGATTCCGCTAGTTGAAATTGAACAGACAACGGTTGCTTAAGCAATTTCTTAAAAGAAAAATGCCCCAGTCTTTCGAAAAGGGCAGCTAGTTTAATGATGGTTGGCTAAAATTGAGAAACGATAGCCAGCTGTTATTTTTCTGCCTAAGTATTTAGTTACGCAAGAGCCGAACCGCACAAACTAAGCAAGGCGATATCAGCCACCAAAGCTATTAAATAAAAATAGCTCCTAGGGCTTGGGTTTTGTTCAGTCGAACTATAATAATACAGAACCATATGCATTATTCTTGATATTGCCATAACCCAAATTACAACCCCAGTCCAAAACACATTTGATCCAACTAAAATTGCTAAAAATGAAGCACCAAGCATTACAGCAATATTTTCCAAAGAATTGGCAAATGTTCGATTTGAACGAAAAACAAATGAAGAATGACTTAAAGATGCATCAGTTTTTCCAGGTATCGCGCCAGGTTGTGAAGCCTTTGATTTAGCAGCCACGATACTTTAGCACCACTACAGTTAATACGATCACCAATATGCCAAAAAAAGCTACTGAGTAAGAATCTAACATTGATATACCCTCTATTTGATGTGTTCCTAACGGTTAAGTTAATGGGCGACGCTAAGAGTTTTTGGCATCAAGTTTAGCGGCAGGTTACTTCTGCGAGATGCTTTGTCGGGCGGATAATTAGCGGCGAGATAATCTAGTATAGTGGCTTCTGTTTCACTAGGCATTTGCCACAACCCTTGTGTTTTTTGCATCCAGCGAATCATAGCCTTCCAAGTTTCCCTATCGCCACGCTGCCCGGTAATAAACTTGGTAGAATGGCATGCAGTACAGTTCCCTTTGACGGTTTCCCAGCCGGGCGCCATTATCAGCCCCGAGTCTTTGTCAGCTTTATAAGTCAGCATGTCGGCGGCTACAACATTATTCGATATAGCCATTATCAATATTGACGTCATTAGCCATAACTTTTTTGCTAACAATTTAGTCATAAGTTATCCTAAATCAGCCTACTTGCACAGCAATACGATGGCAAGCGTTGTTCAAATAACCTTTTGGGTTCCATCCAGGCACAATCGTCGTTTGTGCGTTGTCTTTACTGTCAGTGGCACGCGCCCAAACCTCATAGTAGCCTATTTGCTGAAACTTGAGTTTTGCAGACCATTTTTGCCAAGCAAGGCGGTTGACTGGTTTCTCTAGCATTGCTGGTTGCCAGGTAGATCCAAAATCTATCGAAACCTCCATTTTGTTCACTTCCAGATCACCGGCCCAGGCTTTACCTCGAAATTTAAAAGTATCTTTCAGCGCATGCGTTACCCCGCTTTTAGGGTAGGTAATTAACGATTTAACAGGCATCGAATGGATAATGCACATACCCTCGTCGGTCACTTTAGTACCAGGTGCTACAGACTCACAGGGCACCCGATAAGCCTGACCAGTCATTTTCTGGCCATCATGAATTTTGTCGCGAATAACGATTTTATTTAACCACTTACCGCTGGTTGAGGCAGGCCAGCCCCCAATGACCAATCTTAACGGGTAACCATTTAAGTGCGGAATATCTTCACCATTAAAGTACCAAGCAATTAATGATTCATCTTCTAGCGCTTTTTTCATAGGTACGCCACGCGAAATAGCATCCTTACTGGGGTCTCTAGTGAGATGACTATCGGCACCGTAGTAGCCGATATAAACAGCATTATCTTTAATGCCACACGCTTCAAGTACATCTTTTAATCTTACACCTGTCCACTTAGCGCATCCCACAGCGCCAGTAGACCACTGATTACCCTTCGCTGGCGGATTAAATTCATTTCGACCATTGCCACCACACTCTAGCGTTAACGCATAGGTGTAATGCTTAAAGCGCTTTTGAAGTTCGGCTAACGTAAATTTTTGCGGATTAGCGCAAGACTCCCCGGCAATTTCCAATGTCCATTCACTCATATCGCCTATGGCGCCTGGGACAGGCGGCAAACCATTGTTACGCACGAAGAAATGCTTTGCTGGCGTAAAATCATTATCTAGCAAATGGGCAGGCGTCTCTGCGTTGATTGGTCGGTCATTAAGAATCATCAGTCCCTCTTTGCCTTCAATAGAGAAAGCCTCAGATTCAGCAGCAAAAGCCGCAGGTATAAGCCCGCTAGGCATCTTGCTGGCAAATGGAATAAATCCACCTAAAGCAGCTGACATTGCAAGCAATCCAGATTTTTTCAGAAAGCCTCTTCTAGAGTTAGTATCGGTTTCTCGGCCCCACAATATTTTGTCGGCAGCTACAGGGTCATCGGCATAAAGTTCATGTATGCCGAAAACCTTTTTCTTATTTTCTTTAGACATCACGTGTTTTCTTTGTAGTTTATATTTGAATCAACTTTAACTAAATCTTTAACTAGCATAGGCAAACCCTCTCGCAACAATTCAGAACAAATATTTTTAGCATAACTGTTGTAACAGATTGGTTTATGATTTAACTATTGCCTACCTTATTTAAGTAAAACATAGTGCCCATAACTAGTGCAATAATATTCAAAGTGTAACTGTAAAAAAATGGAAGTATTAAACTTGAACAAATAACAGTCGATGTAAGCACCGTCATTAGAGTCATGTAAATGAACTTATGTTT
>CAZJUK010000155.1:0-2917 GCA_964549145.1 uncultured Methylophilaceae bacterium | reverse complement strand
GATATCACTGACAAGAAAAATATTGAATTTAAAATAATCGAAAACCAACAGCATCTGAGAGACCTTGCACTAGATTTAACCATCTCTGAAGAAACAGTACGAAAGCAAATTGCCGCAGATTTGCATGATCATGTGGGGCAGATGCTTTCTTCCATACGGATGCAGTTATCACCGATTATAAACCTAGAAGAAAATCCGGATTTAATAACCCGAATGACTACTATTTCTCAGGCCTTATTAATCGCCATACAAGCCACCAGATCAGCTATATTTGACTTAAGTCCACCCCAGTTAAATGAAATCGGATTATATGCGGCTGTACATGATTGGGCAAAAGAGGAAATGGAGCATAAAAATAATATTATTACAACGATTACCGGCGAACACGAACTTATTGGTCTAGAAGAAAATACACGTGTTTTAATGTTTAGGAGCATTAAAGAATTATGTATTAATGTATTGAAACATGCAAGGGCTAATAGGTTAAAAATTGAATTTAAAAAAGGAAAAAAAGCCCTTGAGATAAGCGTTGAGGATGATGGGGTTGGATTTAGTTTCGATACAAAACAGATAAACCTAAAAAGTGATTCCTACGGCCTTTTTAGCATACAGGAAAGACTATCGGATTTAGGGGGGGAGATGACTGTGAATTCCATAAGCGATAGAGGCACCAAAATAAAATTAACGATTCCATTAAAAAGCGGCATTTATGAAAACTAAGGTACTTATTGTAGATGACCACCCTTTTACCCGGGCAGGCATTCGCAGCATTCTTGAAGCAAAAAGCGACATTGAAATAATTGGTGAGGCATCAAATGGAATAGAAGCTGTTAGTCTGTTTTCTGAGCTTCAGCCTGATGTTGTAATCATGGATATTTCCATGCCTCTATTATCCGGAACCGATGCCACCGTTGAAATTTTAGAGAAACATCCTGAGGCAAAAATTATTGGCTTTTCTATCCATTCCGGACAGGAGTTTGTGAAGAAGATGTTGAATGCTGGTGCGGTGGGTTATCTTTTGAAGGATGAAGCACCTGAAGAGCTCTTGACAGCCATTGAAAAAGTGGTTGGGGGCCTTATGTTTCTAAGCCCTGCGATAACCAGGACTGCTTTAGAGAAAGACGAAATAGCTAGTCAGATCCCTAAAATAAACATCTATGCTTCAAAAATGAATCGCCCGCCAATTCAGCCAGATTATATAAAGCGTGAGCGGATCATAACTGTTTTGGAAGAAAATAGACTAAAACCCTTGTCCTTAATTTCGGCAGGCCCGGGATATGGCAAAAGTATATTAGCTAGCCAATGGCTCGAACAAACGCAACATTTGCATACCTGGATTTCGCTAGATAAGGAGCATAATGATTTAAGAACCTTTCTTGCCTATCTTATCGCAGCAGTAGAAAAGCTATTCCCGGGAAGTATGATAAGCACACAAGAATTGGTGTCCTCCAGCATGTTACCACCCCTTAAAGACATATGCAGAACTATAATTAATGAGCTCTGTGATATTGATAAGGACTTTATACTAGTGTTAGATGATTACCATCTCATAAAAGAGAATAGTGTTCATGAATTGTTAAATGATTTAATTAAATTTCCACCACCCTGCCTTCACCTCTGTATAGTAACTCGGCGTGATCCGCCTCTATATATAAAACCTTTAAGACTTGCCGGTCGGATGACCGAAATAAGGATGGATGCATTGAGCTTTACCAGCAGTGAGATTGCTGAATTGTTCAATCAAATATTGGAAATAGAATTAGACGATGAGAGTATTAAGCAACTTTATGAGAAAACGGAAGGCTGGATCCTTGCACTCAAATTAATTGCAATGCTTAAAAAAGATTCGGCGGAGATTAAGCAATTGTTGGATTCTGCAGGAGTAGGACTTCATATTATTTCCGAATATTTACTTGAGGAAGTCCTGTTAAATCAACCGCAACATATCCAGGATCAGCTTTTGGAGAGTTCTATACTGGATAGTTTTTGTGAATCTTTGTTGGATGACGTTAGTATCAGAACTGATAAAAGCACTACCATTAATCCTGATGAAGGCACTTTTATAAATTGGCTTTCCAAATTTAATTTGTTTATTCTTCCTGTGGATATTGACCAAAGTTGGTTTCGCTACCACCATCTTTTCCATGATTTTCTTAAAGGCCAATTAAAAAAAGGCAAGACTTCCAAACAGATAGAAAAACTACACCTTGGGGCTAGCCATTGGTTTGAAAACAACAATTTAATAGATGAGGCTATTAAGCATGCCATAAAAGGTTCTGACAAGAAACGGGCAGAGAAAATAATTACTGAGCACTGGGAGCAAGAGTGCGATTTAGATCATAGTTTAAGGGTTTATAAATGGTTAAGTTATTTACCTAAAAGTACAATCGAATCCTCTATCAGTTTATTGTTTGCAAGTTTTTACTGCAATTTTAAATCCCACAGACTTATAGAATTAGCTGAAGTTGCAGGTTTAGTTTTGCAATCAAAAGAAAAGCTAACTGACACTCAAAAGGGCTACAGAGCATTTATTAACGCCATGATGAGTTATTATGCAGCAGATGGGAGAAAAACAATAGAGGAAGCAAAAATAGCCCTAAAACTTATTCCGATACAATATTTGAGTTTTAGAGGCGATGCCAGAAGCTTTTGGTTTCTCGGAATGCTTATGTCTGGACAACATGACAAAGCATTAGCAGCACATTCATTGAATGTAACAAAATTCCTTGAACTGGAAGATCCTGTTCAATTGGGTAGGGTACGCACTAACATGAGCTTTTATGCCTTATTAAACGCTAATTTACCCCAATTAAAAAAGGCGACAAAAGAGATTTCAAAAACGGTTTACTTTAGCAATTTTATGCTGGGTTTTTACAGAAGCAATTATGTGTATATGGCTTGGGCTGGCAATGATATG
>CAZJUK010000154.1:0-2930 GCA_964549145.1 uncultured Methylophilaceae bacterium | reverse complement strand
CTTTATCTTTTACGAAGAAACTCCAAATATAAAGTAACAATCCAAATAAGAACACAAACCCAACAACTTCACGAGACCAGTAAAAAATGGACAGCTGATCTTGCACAGCCATGAAACTCATCGGCGTGTCAGAAACACGTTGCAACCATACTTGAACAACACCTGCACCAGTAAGAAGCAGTGCAATCACGAACATGGAAATAGTCATCAGCCAAAAAGACCACATTTCCATCACTTGAGCTTTTTCTGAGTTTGCTGCACGTCCTCGAAGAATAGGCATTGCATATGAAATCATTGTCAATACCACCAACGCATATGCTCCATAGAATGCTAAATGGCCATGTGCGGCAGTCAACTGTGTACCATGAGTATAGTAATTAACGGGTGCTAATGTATGCAAGAAACCCCATAAACCTGCCCCAAGAAAAGCGACGACACTTGTACCTAATGCCCAGATTACAGCAGCTTTATTAGGGTGGTCACGCCGTCGTTTATTAACCATATTAAATGCAAATATGGTCATCATTAGGAATGGAATAGGCTCTAGTGCTGAGAAAATAGAACCCCACCATAACCAGTAACTAGGCAAGCCTATGTAAAAGTAGTGATGCCCAGTGCCAATAATGCCTGTGACTAATGTCATGGTAATAATTACGTATAACCATTTTTCGATCACTTCGCGGTCAACACCCGTGACTTTAATGAGCACGAAAGCCAGCATTGCGCCTAAAATAAGTTCCCATACGCCTTCAACCCAAAGATGCACAACCCACCACCAATAGAATTTATCTTTCACAAGGTTAACTGGATTGTAGAATGAAAATAGCCAAAATACTGCTAAACCCAACATCCCTAAACACAACACCAAACTAATTGCAGTTTTACGGCCTTTTAATACAGTCATCACGATATTAAATAACCAAGATAGCGCAACCAGTACAATGCCGATTTTAGTTGGGAGAGGCTGCTCTAGAAACTCACGCCCCATCGTATTGAGTAAGTCGTTACCCGTCATCTCAGCTAATGCTGCATAAGGCACTAACAAATAGCCAAGTATTGTGAGAGCTCCTGCCACCAAAAACACCCAGAAAGTAATAACCGCTAGCTTAGGGCTAAACAATTCCGTTTCGGATTCCTCTGGAATCAAATAGTACGAAGCACCCATAAAGCCAAATAGCAACCACACGATTAATAGATTGGTATGCACCATACGGGCAACATTAAAAGGGATCGCTGGGAACAAAAAGTCACCAACCACATATTGCATACCCATGATCAGACCAAACACAATCTGGCCTACGAACAGGGCAATTGCAGCGATAAAGTAAGGCTTCGCCACTGCTTGAGATGCGTATTTCATATTAATTGTCTCCTATAATTTAATGGCAAATTAGCCTTCAATATTTGGTGGCCAATTATTGGTATCAATTTCTGATGTATATTTCAGAAATTCTATTAAGTCATCCAATTCTTGCTCACTTAAATTAAACTGTGGCATTTGACGACGACCAGGTACACCTGTAGGCATTCCTTTAATCCACCCTTTAATAAAGGCTGGTCCTCGTCGTTTATAAACATTCCCTAACTCAGGAGCAAAATATGCGCCCTCACCTAACAATGTGTGACAACCAATGCAATTGTTGGTCTCCCATATTTTTTTGCCATGTTCAACCCCAGCCGTAATGTTTTGACTGTTATCTCTTGTAGGAAGGACTTTCATACTGTCAAAGGTGAGTGCGAGAAATAATAGAAAAAAGAAAACGCCTCCCCCAAAAAAAACATTTCGCGCCATCGATTTTGTAAAAATTGCGCTCATAATCTTGTTCCCGTCAATTGTAGAGTAGATGAATATTCGGCTTAATTCTGCTGAAAACAGTTAAACCATAACAGGACACTTAAATAAAAAACTTGATTCGAATCAAGTTTTGAAAGTTGATTGAAATAGTAGACAATACGTAAAAGAAACTAATTTAAGAATAGTGAAGAAGATGGAAAAACAATTAATTTCACAACAGCTTTCTAAGTTCTACATGTTCTCTGAGCTTCAAAAAAATCAAATTGACTATTTAGCTACAGGTACAAGGTTAGTAGAGCTAACTCGTGGCAGCACCTTATTCGAACGAGGTGATCGAGCACATGGATTTTACTTACTACTTGAAGGTCAGGTCAAACTTGGCGTAGTATCTCCTCAAGGTGATGAGAAAATAATTGGGCTTATTCAAGCTGGAGAAAGCTTTGGTGAAGCAGTCCTTTTTTTAGAGCGATCTTTCCCAATTTATGCCCAAGCCACCTTAGATTCTAAAGTGTTGCTGATTACCAGAGATGCTATTTTCAATATTCTAGATAATGATGTCACAGTAGTACGACGTATGTTAGCTGGAATTTCAGCACGTAACCGCCAATTAGTAAACGATCTAGAATCTATTTCATTACAAAATAGTACACAACGATTGATAGGTTATTTGCTACAAATTAGTGCTCAATCGCCTAACTCAGAACGCGTGAAGTTACCGACAAATAAACTAACGATATCTTCGATGCTTAATATTACGCCTGAAACTTTTTCCCGTGTGATGCATCGACTTAAAGAAGCCTGCCTTATCAAAACAGATGGAAAAGAGATTGTTATTATCGATGTAGCTAAGCTACGAGATTTTGAATAAATTGTTAAATGTTTAATTTACTCAATGCATACCATTGGGACGAAATAACACCAGCTAGCAAAGCGTGAGACTTGCCATTAAGCTCTAAACTGGGTAAGAAAGATTTGGCATAACAGGTTTTTACAGTGATTATAGTACGAAGCTACCTCCCCTACCCCTCACTAGAGTTGTACTTTCCATTACATTTAATGATGGGTAACTGTACAGATAGCTAGCATTTCAATTGCCTATAGTTAATACTTTACATCCCTGATAAGCTTTGAGGTC
>CAZJUK010000153.1:0-2931 GCA_964549145.1 uncultured Methylophilaceae bacterium | reverse complement strand
GAGGCTAAAAGAGTGCGTCAGAAAAATGTAGAGATTGAGAAAAAGAATAAATCACTAGATAAAGAACGAGCGGAAACTGACGCTAAGAATTGTATGGCCGCTAGAGCCAATCAGCAACAGTTTGCACAGGGTGGCCGCGTGTATAAAACAGATGTAAACGGAGATCGGAAATATATGGATGATGCTGATTTAAACGCAGGTGTTCAGGAAGCACAAGATGAAATTAACAAGTATTGTAAATAAATTTAATCTTTAAACAATCATTTACTCGACGGTGCATCCCCACCGCCTTTTTTCATTATTTTGCCATCGGCTGCGCGCTGTCTACGAACTTCTTTAGGGTCAGCAATAAGCGGACGATAAATTTCAATACGGTCTAACTGTTTAAGTGTCGTCTTTGGTGTTGTTAGTTTGCCAAAAATACCAATTTGGGTATTCTCTAAGTCAATTTCAGGAAATTTAACCATAATGCCTGACGCCTTAATTGCTTCATGTGCAGTTGTTTCTGGCGCTACTTGTACCGGAATGATTAGCTGTTTTTCTGGCAATGCATAAGCCACTTCTACGGTTATATGGTCATTAATATTCAATATCAACTCTTTTCTTGTTTGTAAACTTTATCAGCTTGTTGCACAAAACTATCAACAAACGTACTTGCAATATGGCTAAAAATAGGCGATATTAATTTTTCTAAAAAGCTGTTGGCAAACTCATAATTTAGCTCAAACTCAATTTTACAGGAGTTCTTATTCAATTCAATAAAATGCCATTGCCCATTGAGCGACTTAAATGGCCCATTCACTAATGTAATTACCATTTTTTCGGTAAAAATTTTAGCATTTTCAGTAGTGAAATTTTGTTTTACCCCGCGGAAATTTATGTGCAATGTTGCGCTGGTGATGCTTTCTGTACGGGCAAGCAGATCCACACCGCCACACCAAGGTAAAAATGTAGGGTAATCTTCAACCTTATCCACCAACATAAACATTTCAGCAGTAGAGTGGGGGACTAATACTGTTTTTTCAACCTTATTCATCTATCAATTCAAACTAGCGTAAAATGTTAATTTTAAGCTATTAATTGTACGTTATGAGCATTGCAAAAAATAAAAAAGCCTATTTCGATTACTTTATCGAAGATAAATACGAGGCAGGTGTCGTTTTGGAAGGCTGGGAAGTCAAAGCAATACGCGATAATCGCGTCAATATCAAAGAAGCCTATGTCATCATCCAGCGTGGTGAAATCTATATTATTGGCTGCCACATTACGCCATTAGGCATGGCCTCTACCCATATTCGACCTGATGCTACCAGAACACGTAAGCTATTATTACATAATGAAGAAATTGCCAAGCTTATTGGTAAAGTAGAGCGTTCAGGTTATACACTAGTACCCCTCGATTTGCATTTTTCTAAAGGGCTTATTAAAGTGCAAATTGGTTTGGCTAAAGGTAAAAAGCAGCATGACAAACGTGATACTGAAAAATCCAAAGACTGGGAACGTGAAAAAGGGCGCATTATGCGTGCGCATAATAAGTAATAGGCGTTGAGGATAATTTAATTTTCTTTAAGGGTCTTTTTAGTTAACGTTTTTAGTACCGGCCCTAAGCACATCGGTAAATCTTCAGCAATTAAGCCAGCCCCAAATAATTCTGCAGCTTGCGCATGCATCCAAGTTGCCGCGGCTGCGGCAAAAAATGAAGACATACCTTGCGCAATAAGCCCAGCAATAATGCCTGCAAGCACATCGCCAGAACCAGCAGTCGCTAAACTAGGTGGTGCATTGTAATTAACAATAACTCGACCGTCAGGGCCAGCAATCACTGAGTCACTACCTTTCAACACAACAACTGCACCACATTCTTTTGCCGCATTTCGTGCGCTCAGCACGCGATTGTCAGATAAATTAAATAAGCGTTTAAATTCACCCTCATGTGGTGTTAGCACGCAGTGTGGATTGATATGTTTTTTGAGTAAGACTAAATCACCCTCAAAACCACTAATCGCATCCGCATCAACGACCACTGGCTTGCCTGTTTTAAATAGTGCAATAGACTGTCTCCGTGTCTCATCGCTTGCCCCCGCGCCTGGCCCAATTAAAAAGCAAGAAATACGAGAATCCTGAATCAATTTTTTAAAAGTATTTAAATTATCAAATGGCCTCACCATAATGCTGGTGAGGGAGCTAGCATAAATAGAAAAAGCAATTTCAGGCACAAGCAAACTGGTTAAGCCGCTACCAATGCGTGCTGCTGAGTAAGCAGATAACCTTGCAGCACCAGTAATAGGGTAGCCACCAACAATTAGCGTATAACCCCTTGTGTACTTATTGCTGGCATGGCTTACCTTAGGTAACAAATGCAACCATAAGGTTGAATTGTTTTTTAATACTTTTAAATCAATACTGTTCGTCATCTTCATATTTTATGGCTAATTGACTCAATTATCTAATAAACCTGTTAAAAGCCAGTTTAAGAGTATAATTAAAGTGTTGAATAGACTGTTTGTAGTAGATTCAATATTTATTTGTAAGTAAAACACAAGGGGCTGACTAGGTTTCGACGTGGGTTACAAAGCATGCAGGGCATACCGAGGGTTCAGGTTTCCTCGTTAAACCATCTGAAACAAGTTATAGTCGCAAACGACGAAACTTACTCTTTAGCAGCTTAGGCCGCTAAACGTTGCACTGGGGTTTTCCTCGTCCAGGCTAGGTAAAACTAGCAGCAACGTCATTAGAGGAAATCGCCTTATATTGGGTTACTTAATATATTGCTAAACTTAAGGTAACTCGCTTTATCCTTGCTTGCTCGTTGGTGGGGGTGCGGTTAAAGTAAAACAACACAGCTAAGTATGTAGAACTGTCTGTGGAGGACTTGCGGACGCGGGTTCGATTCCCGCCTGCTCCACCATTTTTCAATTAACCCATTGATTT
>CAZJUK010000152.1:0-2967 GCA_964549145.1 uncultured Methylophilaceae bacterium | reverse complement strand
TAAAACAAGTAAAGCACATAAACCTCTGCCTGAAAAAGCTGCAGACTTTACCTTGGCTAGACTTAATAAGTACGAAAAACCTCAAGGCGAAAGCCTGATGCAAGTACGTGTAGATATGCGGCAGGTGATGCAAGATAATTGTGGTGTATTCCGTTTTCCAGAGCTGCTTACGAAAGGCGTGGCAGAGATGAATGCAGTCGCAGAGCGTGCGGCAAATGTGACAATAAAAGACAAAAGTAAAGTGTTTAATACGGCACGTGTTGAAGCATTGGAATTAGATAACTTAGTAGAGGTGGCTTTAGCAACGGTACACGCTGCAAATAATCGTACCGAAAGTCGAGGTGCGCATGCGCGTGAAGATTATGAAGCACGAGATGATAAAAAGTGGCTCACCCATTCCCTCTACTACCGAAAAAATCATCAGCTTAGTTATAAGCCAGTGCGACTAAAACCATTAACGGTGCCTTCTTTTGAACCGAAAGCCAGGGTGTACTAATCATGAAACTTTCGATTTATAGATTTGATCCAGATGCAGATAAAAAACCTTATATGCAAGATTACGAGATAGCGTTGCAAGAGGGTGACCATATGCTACTGGATGCACTGCTTCGTGTTAAACATCAAGATGATTCCTTGAGTTTACGTAAATCTTGCCGCGAAGGGGTATGTGGCAGTGATGCGATGAATATTAATGGTAAAAATGGATTAGCTTGCATCACTAGCATCACCGATTTAGATCAGCCTGTCGTTATTCGACCGCTTCCAGGCTTGCCAGTCATTCGTGACTTAGTTGTCGATATGACACAGTTTTTTGAACATTACAATTCAGTAAAACCCTATCTGCAAAATAACGACCCATTGCCAGAAACTGAGCGCTTGCAAAGTCCTGAAGATAGAGCAAAGTTAGATGGCCTTTATGAATGTATTTTATGCGGTGCATGCACAACATCCTGCCCAAGTTTTTGGTGGAACCCTGATAAGTTTGTTGGCCCAGCAGGGTTGTTGCAAGCCTATCGCTTTATTGCAGATAGTCGCGACCAAGCAGAAGAAGAACGCTTAGAAAATTTAGAAGATCCTTATCGATTATATCGTTGTCACAATATTATGAATTGCGTCGATGTGTGTCCTAAAAAGCTGAACCCTAATGATGCGATTTCTAAGATTAAAGACCTGAAAATAGTACGCGCAAAAGATAAAAAAACGAATAAGCAAATACCAATTAAACCGTTATGAAGGTATTGGGATGATTAATGCTGAAAATATACTTACTGCAGAGCAGCGAAGACTTGCTTGGCGTTGTCGGCGGGGTATGTTGGAACTTGATATTATTCTGCAGCGTTTTGTTAAAGCGCAATTTGACAGCCTAACGCTTGCTGAGATGCAAGCTTTTGATGAGTTGCTAGAATTGCCTGATAACGAGTTTTGGTCATTAATACAAACGAATGAGCTGCACAAGAATATAGCCTTGAACAACGTAATCGAAAAGCTTAACAAAGAGACTGGTTAATTGAAGGGAAGATGAGTGCTTAAGAGATGACAGAACAACTACAAGAAAAAAAATCGCTTGGTAATTATTGGCCAGGTATACAGCTTTACTATCCGCCAATCAAATATTCCCCTAGCAAAGGTGTATATGAGGATATGGAGCAGGCATCGGCGCGGATGAAAAAACATGCACATTTTACCAATGCGCATACCTTGATATTTGATTTAGAAGATGGCTGTCGACAAAAAAAACTTAGTCGCGAATTGTTACGACAAGAATTGCCTTTGTTACGCAAAATGAATGAACGAGTCACTATCGCCATACGCGTTAATTCTTTCCGTACCGAAGAGTATGAAGAAGATATAAAATTAGTGCGTGATATGGGAGATTACATTGATGTAGTGATGTTAGCCAAAGCAGGCGAGGCTTATGGTGCAGCTGAAGTGCGTGATTTATCGAGCCTGCTATTTGAAGTCAATGGGAAGATAACAATTCAGCCTATTATTGAACATCCAAAATCACTCAGAATCGCACCAGAATTAATGCAATATGAAACGGTTGAGCATGTGGTTTTTGGTATTCATGATTTTTCAAAAGCCATGGGTATTCATATCACCCCTGAAAACTGGATCGAAGAGCTACAGTATTATATGCATGCCTTGTTGTTTGAATCACGCATTGCGGGTGTTGGTGTAATTGGCGGTGTTGAAACACTCATTGGCGGCAATATAATGCCTGAGAAATTTTTAGAGCCACACGATGTGCGTCGCTGGTTAGATTTGCATGGAGATGACCAAGCGCGCGTTGTATACAAGCACGCATGCCAAGAAGCTGCTATTGGTCTAACAGGCAAACAAGCTATTCATCCTGGGCATATTCACTTATGTAAAACAGCCTATATTCCATCGCCAACTGAGGTGAATCAAAAAGTAAATATTTTAAAAGCAGCAATTGAAGCAGATGCGCTTTTAGGTGGTGCGATTAAATTTGAGGGTGAGATGTTAGACCCACCAATGTTTGGCAAAGCATTGCAAACTTTATTAAGAGCGCACGCTTTAAGAGCGCTTAAGCAAAGTGATATGGAGTTTGCGCTGGAGGTGCTTCAAATGTTACCAGAGCAAGTGATTCGTCAAAACTGGCCTTACGGAATGTTGCTATGATATTTAAAGAATTTGATCAATGGCAATGGGATATACCCAAAGATTTTAATATTGGGGTCGCCTGTGCTGATAGGCATTTAAATACACCAATTGCCGATACCTTGGCTATGATTGTTGAAGATGATGCATTTGGAAAGTCTCAGATAACTTTTAAAGAGTTGTCGCAAAAAACCAATCAGTTTGCGCAATTGTTAAGAGATTTAAATATTAATATGGGTGATCGTGTTTTAGTCCGGCTACCTAATAGTTTAGAGTATCCAATCGCTTTTTTAGGCGCCATGAAGATGGGAGCGGTTGCAGTGCCAACATCAACATTACTAA
>CAZJUK010000151.1:0-3024 GCA_964549145.1 uncultured Methylophilaceae bacterium | reverse complement strand
GTTCTAAATCGCCAGCCTCAGGTAGCTTTTCAAATAGTTCAGATAGTAACCAAAGCAAAAAAGTGGCGTAAACACGAGGTGAGTGATACAACTTATCAGCGGCCAAAATGTTAATAATGCCACGACCTTGCGTATCGGTTTGCATAAAGTCGTCTAAATCAAGGGCAGGCTCGCCAAATAACAGTTCACCTCCTTCTGTCTCTAGTTGCAATAATGACCGGCGAATCGCTCCAACACTTGCACCAGCTATGTTGCCATACTCTGCTTGGTATGCCTCAGAGTTTTCAGCGGCATGTTGAAGCATGGCACGTAAATCTTTTAGATCAAGCAGTAACCAGCCATTGTCATCGGCGATTTTAAAAATGGCATTAATTACACCTGTTTGCACGTCATTTAGATTCAGTAAGCGTGCGAGTAACAATGGTCCCATCTCTGCAACGGTTGTACGAATTGGGTGACCTTTTTCGCCAAATACATCCCAAAAAATAACAGGGGAAGGTTGTGGTTGAAATTGATCTAAGCCCAACAACTCAATTCGCTCTTTGACTTTTTTGTTTCCACCTGCTGGCTGACTAATCCCAGACAAATCACCTTTTACATCAGCCATAAATACAGGTACGCCAATTTTAGAAAAACCTTCAGCTAAGGTTTGCAGCGTGACTGTTTTCCCAGTGCCTGTAGCACCGGCAATTAGCCCATGACGATTTGCCATTTCCGGCAAGATGAAGCTGCTCAGATCAGTATTTTTTGCAATTAGTATGGGTTCTGCCATATTTTTATTCTATTTTTTATGTATTTAGCAGCTTATTACTAAATATTTGATAATTAAACTTCACGTGATTAAATATTTTAGTCTGCGGCATCTATCGTACTTAAAACTGCCTTTCTTGTCTTGCTTATCTGCTGGCTAATACTTTTTTCAACTTTTTGATTATCTTCAATATGCTCCCAATCCATCTCCCACGCATTATATAGATGTTGGCTTTCTACTTTTGCTGCCGGTCTAAGCAGATGACTTAAATCACGCACCATAGTGACATGCTTCCACCCTTCGATTGGGTTGCCACGTGTCCCATCATTTGAAAAATGCGCATAATTAACAACAGTTTGCAATTCACCTAAATGTTTTAACACCTCAAACGCTGCAATGCGTACATTTTGATTAATCTCATTTTGGTTAGCTTGCCAAGAATTATAAGAAAGCCCAGCAATGGCGGCAATTAAACTGACAATCGCAACGCTGTGTGTAAGTAACTGCTTAACCAAGCCATCTCGATTGAAGAATTTAGAACCTGATTTAGATTTTGGTGCTAAATCAGACATTATCTAAAAATCACCTTCACTGGCTCTGTGCATTAATTCTATCAAACCATCTTCAAGTTGTTGTGCCGATTTTTGAGCGCGTTCAGTCGGGTTTTTAATGCTTTTAAGGTCAAAAGTTGGGCGATCCAAACCTAAATAAAGCTGCATTATATTATTAGCATCAGGTTTTTCATACACTGCAATTCGGCATGGTGCAAATACTAAGAACTCGGGATGATCTAGAAGAATGTTAGCCCCCATTCCTAAATGACAATAGGTGTACACCTCTTTAATCCCTTGTGGCTCTATATCGCGTAAGCGCATACTCTTATCAATTTCAAAATGAGCCGACGCAGCAAAATTCATCCCGACAGCAACCGACTTGAGGCTATCAAGGACCTCTTGATGAGTAATGCCCTGCTGAACCGCTACTTCATAAATGGCAGAGTTAGGATTGATCTTCGGATTATCTATATTAGCTGTTTCTTCAGTAGATTTAGTATTGCATCCAGCAAATAACAATATAGCAAGAATCAAAACAAGATGCTTTTGCATTGTGAGTCCCCTCTCAGTTAAATTCTTATAGTTAAATTTTTATTACGTTAGCTATCTAAATAATAACCATTAATAACTTGGTCGTGTGATTTTAAATATCTCATCAACAGATCTGCGATCATATTTTGGTGCGAGCAATTGAATAAACCCATATATATAGCCACGCATAAAAGTATCCTTGCGCACACCCAAATGGGTAGTACTCGCGGGGAACAAGTGACTACAATCAAGGCGTGTCAAGTTAGTGTCTCGTACTTCATCAAATGCCATATTAGCAATTAAGCCTACACCTAAACCAAGGTCAACATAAGTTTTAATTACATCAGCATCAATCGCTGTGAGCACAACATTTGGCATTACACCCGCATCATGAAATACTTTAGAAACTATCGTGCTACCTGTGAAAGAAAAATCATAAGTAATCAGTGGGTAACTAGCAATTTTTGCCAAAGTTAGTGGTGTAGCATTGGTAAGCCTATGACCATTTGGCACCACGACACTGCGATTCCATTTATAGCAAGGCAAACATAAAATACGTTCATCTTTACTGATTGCTTCAGTTGCAATGCCAATATCAGCCTCGCCTTTCGCTACCCAATCAGTTACTTGGTTAGGGTTACCTTGATGGATGTTGAGTTTTACATGCGGATATTTATCCATAAAAGCTTTTACAACACTTGGTAATTTATATCGCGCCTGAGTATGAGTTGTAGCAATGGTGAGTGTGCCAGTTTCCACTTTACTAAACTCATCCCCCACACGTTTGATATTTTGCATCTCAAGCATAACGGTAGCAGCTAACTTGATGATATGTTTTCCAGGCTCGGTAATACCAGTAAGTCGTTTACCATTACGCTGAAAAATTTGCAGATTAAGCTCTTCTTCAAGTAACTGAATCTGTTTACTGACACCAGGCTGTGAGGTATGCAGCGCTTCTGCTGCTGCAGACACGCTCAACCCTTGCCTAGCAACTTCATGTACGTATTTTAATTGGTGTAATTTCATTGTGATCTAATTGTACATCCCATATAACTAAATGATATATATTAATAAGAATTCGATATTATTTACTTATATCAATTCCTGCTATATTGTGCAACTAAATTTAGATTGCACTACCTAAAACTATGTATGCTTACATTATATTATCAGGCTTTGGAGTTGGCT
>CAZJUK010000150.1:0-3026 GCA_964549145.1 uncultured Methylophilaceae bacterium | reverse complement strand
GGACTTATTTTTATCAAATAAAGAAATGAAACAAGTTATGCATGGTGATCGTGCAATGGTTCGCGTGAGTGGGGTCGACCGTAAGGGGCGATCTGAAGGTAAAATTGTAGAAGTTTTAGAACGGAACAATAAAAATCTAGTAGGGCGCGTCATGCAAGGCCAAGGCGTGACGATCGTTGCGGCTGAAGATAAACGAATTAATCAAGATATTTTAATTCCTTATCATCTTGATATGGGCGCAAAAGCCGGCCAAGTCGTTATGGTAGAAGTAACTGATCAACCATCGACGCATGCTCACCCAATGGGAAAAGTTGTGCAAATTCTGGGTAATTATGCCGATAGTGGTATGGAAATAGAAATTGCACTTCGCAAACATAAACTGCCACATCAGTTCTCCCCATCAGCATTTGCGCAAGCAGAGACTATCCCAAAAACAGTGCAAGCTGAAGATTATGCCAATCGTATCGATTGTCGGGATATGCCACTTATTACGATTGATGGCGAAACAGCGCGTGACTTTGATGATGCAGTCTTTGCTGAGCCGAAAGGTGCTGGCTGGCGTTTAGTGGTTGCGATTGCAGATGTTAGTTTTTATGTTGAACCTGGGGATGCCTTAGATAACGATGCGTTCGAACGAGGTAATTCAATATATTTTCCACGCCGCGTCATTCCTATGCTGCCAGAAGCTCTTTCAAATGGCTTGTGCTCATTAAATCCTAATGTCGAACGATTATGCATGGTGTGTGATATGCAAATAAGTGCTGAGGGGAAAGTTGCCGGCTATAAATTTTACCCATCAGTGATGATTTCCAAAGCGCGTATGACATACACTAAAGTCGCTGAAATGTTAGAGCACCCAGAAGGTGAAATGGCGCAGGAATATGCACATGTTATGCCGCATGTGCAGAATCTATATGCATTATTTAAAACTATGTTGGTACAGCGTAAAAAGCGAGGAGCTATTGAGTTTGAAACATCAGAAACAGTGATGATGTTTAACGATAATGGCAAAATTGATCGTATTGTGCCAAGTAGTCGTAATGAGGCACACAAAATTATAGAAGAATGTATGTTGGCTGCTAATGTGTGTGCAGCAGATTATTTGGAAGTGCAAAAACATCCAGCTTTGTATCGTATTCATGAAGGACCCAAAACAGAGAAACTTGAATTACTACGTACCTTTATGGCTGAGTTTGGTTTTGGTGTGGATGGCGGCGATAATCCACATGCGAAAGATTACGCTAAGTTAATGAGCCAAATTAAAGGCCGCCCTGATGAGCAGTTATTGCAAACTGTTTTGTTGCGCTCAATGCAGCAAGCTGTTTATAGCCCAAATAATATGGGCCATTTCGGCCTTGCTTATGAAGCTTATGCACATTTCACATCACCAATTCGGCGCTACCCAGATTTATTGATTCATCGTGCAATTAAAGCAGCAATAAATAAAGAAACGTACAAAACAAAAGATTGGAACTTCCTGGGTGAGCATTGCTCGATGACAGAGCGCAGAGCTGATGAAGCCAGTCGTGATGTAACCAATTGGCTTAAATGCTTTTATATGCAAGATAAAGTTGGCGAAGTTTACGAAGGTACCGTGGCTGGGGTAACTTCATTCGGTGTATTTGTCGCGTTAGATGAAGTTTATGTGGAAGGTTTATTGCATGTAACTGAACTAGGTAACGACTACTTTCATTACGAAAAAGCCAAACATGAAATGGTCGGTGAGCGAACGGGTGCTAAATACCGGTTAGGGGACAGAGTCACAATTAAAGTGGCGCGTGTCGATATGGAAACAAGCAGAATGGATTTCAGCTTAGTCAATAAAGATAAAAGTTCGAAAATAAAAACATCTAATGTTAAACAAAAGATAACAAATACCCGTAAAATTGATTTAAAGGTAACACCTAAAAAAAAGCAAAAACATAAATCTCAGCAATTAAAGACTAAAGCTTCTAAAAGAAAAAATAAGAAATGAGTGATTCACTTAAGGTGCTTATCGTCTGCGAACATGCTTCAAGTGCATTTGGAGGCGAAGCAATTTTACCTTTAAATTACTTTAGGATGCTGTCTAAGACCATACATAAACCTTATCTAATTACACATGCACGTGTAAAAGTATCGTTAGAACAAATAGAAGAGATTGATCAAGATGATGTGTTTTATATTCCAGATACTATTATGCATAAATTTTTGTTTCGTTGTTCTAGCATACTACCGGAACGATTAAGTGTAGTCACAATTGGTTTTTTATCGCATTTGGTTACACAGTTTTATCAGTGGCGGATAGCGAGAAAGCTAGTTAAATCAAAAAAAATTGATGTAGTGCATGAGCCAGCACCAGTGTCTGCAACTCAGCCGTCGGCTATGTTTGCACTAGGCTTGCCGGTTATTATCGGACCGATGAATGGAGGCATGCAGTTTCCGGAAGCATTTAGTCACATGGCTGGAAGATCAGAAAAAATAGTGTACAAACTCATACCAATTTTCTCTACAGTCTACAATATTTTAATTCCAGGAAAGTTCTTTGCTGATCTTTTGCTTGTAGCAAATAAAAGAACATTAAGTAGTTTACCAAAACTAAGACGAGGGCGTGTTGTTGAGCTTGTTGAAAATGGTACTTTTACAACTAAGAACGAACCTCAATTATCCAAGAAAAAAAACCACTTGAATGTTATTTTTGTTGGGCGACTTATTGACTTAAAAGCGATTGATATTGCAATTGATGCCATTTCATTAAGTGCTACAAATGCAAAACTAACCATTGTTGGGGACGGGCCTGAAAAAAATAAATTAGAAGCATATGCTTTAGAAAAAAATATAAAAAATATTGAATTTGTTGGACGAGTCCCACATGCTCAAGTCAATGATTATTATGATAAGGCTGATATATTTATACTACCTAGCGTAAGGGAGTGTGGCGGGGCAGTTGTGTTAGAGGCGATGTCTAGAGGGCTTCCAGTCATCGCAACTAACTGGGGCGGTCCTATGGACTACATTACAGAGGAAACAGGTTATTTAGTTGACCC
>CAZJUK010000149.1:0-3030 GCA_964549145.1 uncultured Methylophilaceae bacterium | reverse complement strand
CGAAGAGGATTTTACAATTATCACAGTGGGTATATTAATATGTACAATAGAAGCTATGTTTACAGACCATTTCATAGCTACTTTGCAAGACCCGCAATAGGGTTCTGTTTCGTGAGAACTATGCCCTATAGAAGGTTCTATAACCCATACCGTTATACCTACTATAATCCATACCATTATAATAGCAGACACACGTATGCACAAATTGGGAACCCCCATAGCTATAATCAAGTGCGAAAAGAACGCTCAAGTGTTTATCGTAATGATAACAGGGTTGCCCTAAGAGAAAGCAGTACTAGAAACAATAGAACGGTTGCACGCTCAGATGGAAATGGAAACGCTAAACGTACTACTCTAGGAAAGCGTAATAGTAATGCAAACTCGGTGACACAAAAACGTACGAACAGTACTACTAGAAGTAGTTCAAGGAACACTTCGGTAGCTCGTTCAAAAGGGGTTAGCAGAAGTACTTACAAAAAAGATGTTGTTGGTGCATCGAATCGTAGCGCGGTAAAAAGAACCGTTGCTGCTACTAGAACTCCACAACGAAAAACAGTCTCTAAAAGAACGGTTACACAAACGCCTAGAAGTAGAACTGTAACCAAGAGTACGGCACAGTATAAAAAGCGACAAGCGAGAAGTACAGCTTCTAAAAGTAAAAATGTTCAGTCTAGAAGCACTTCTTCTAGAACCGTAGCAAAAGCTCCTGCTAGAAGCAGCAGTAAAGCGACCAGAAGTACTTCATCTAGTCGTTCAAGAAGTGAGCAAGGCGCCCAAACCTCTAGAAGCAGAGGAAGGCACTAAAGATAGTTTTTAGGTTGGTTAGTTGTTTAACCCCGCAGCAGATTCGTTTGTTGCGGGGTTTTCTATGTAAAACAAATAAACCCAAAGACAAAACCTTGGGTCTATTAAATAATACCTAAACAGGGGCAACTGCAGGTATTATTATAAAGAATTTACAAAGTCAATTGCAGCTTGAGGCAATAAAACTTTATCAATTGCATGTATAACACCATTGGTAGCCTCCAAATCGATTATTGCTAGATTTGCAGCTGTTCCAGATGCATCTCCAATAACAAAAGTATCCCCGCTCATCATAACCGAAATTTCGTTATCGGTAAAAGCAGTAGCAACTTCCCCTTCGGCCAAATCAGTAGATTTAACTTGGGCAGCTAATACATGGTATAATAAAATATTCTTTAAAAGCGCTATTTCGCCTTCCGTATCGAAATCATCTAAACTGTTATAGTCGTCTCCTAAGACACCCAATAAAGCAACGAAAGCATCATTTGTAGGCGCAAATACAGTAAACGGTCCTTCGCTCTGCAAAGTCTCCACTAAATCAGTTTTTACCACTGCGTCTACCAAAAGACTGAAGTTGTCATCTCCTGAAGCAATACCAACGATATCTTCCAAACTTCCAACAAAATCAATTGCAGCCTGTGGTAATAAAACCTTATCGATAACATGAATAACTCCATTATTTGCTCCGATATCTGTAGCCGATATACCTGCGTTGGTTAAAGAAGCATCACCAATTACAAAGGTATCTCCGCTTGCAATGATAGAAACTGAGTTGTCCGCAAAGGCAGTACCCACATCACCAGCAGCCAAATCAGTAGCATTTACCTGAGATGGAATTACATGGTACAATAAAATGTTCTTCAAAAGAGCAATTTCCCCTTCGGTATCAAAATCATCCAAACTTGTATAATTAGAACCTAAAATGCTCAATAATTCTAGAAAGGCTAAATTATCAGGAGCAAAGACAGTAAAAGGGCCTTCGCTTTGCAAAGTGGCTACTAAATCCGTTTTTACCACAGCATCAACTAAGAGGCTAAAATTACCATCAGCACTAGCGACATCAACAATATCTTGTAATGAAGCAACAAAATCAACAGCGGCTTGCGGAAGAAGAACTTTGTCAATCAGGTGAACTACTCCATTGGCAGCAAGAATATCAGTGGTGCTGATGTTAGCGTCGGAACTAGAGGCGTCTCCAATAACAAAAGTGGAACCACTTGATATTACCGATACCGTATTATCGGCCAAAGCCGTACCCACATCTCCGGCTGATAAATCGGCTGCTTTTACTTCAGCTGCCACCACGTGATACAAGAGTATGTTTCTTAATAAGTCGATTTCATCTTCCGTATCGAAATCATCAAGGCTGTTATACTCATCCCCTAAAACTCCCAATAAAGCGATAAAGGCATCATCTGTTGGAGCAAAAACTGTAAATGGACCTGTTCCAGACAAGGTTTCGACCAAATCAGTTTTGATTACAGCAGCTTCCAATTGGGTTAAAGACTCACTAGCAATCGCTAGTTCAACAATATTGGAAGTCGGTGTCATTTCTTCCATCCCCGGCATCATTTCTTCAATCGCTGGAAGAACTACCACAGGTTCATCATCATTACTGCAAGAGAAAAACACAAAAGATAACATTACTACTGCCATCCAATTCATAGGTCTAAAAAATTTACTCATAGTTTCACTTTTTAAAATTAATTTGTTTAATTATATAATATAAATGTGAAACAATAAATTTAGTAAGTACCCTACTTTCAAAATATCATTTTATAATATGTTTAACATTTTTGATTAAATTTTAGACAAAAATATACTAAAACATAAACAATCAAAATAAAAAAGCAGACTATCCCTTTGGCTTTTAGTCCGCTTTTTACCATCCAAAAAATTGAAGTGTAGAATTTTCGCTTGATTTATGACCTCCTATATTCTATTCTAATTAAAGGAGGTTTATAACTTAAGAAATGGATTAAAAAAAATACAGCCGTTTTTTAATATCACTAAGTATTCTGGTAATCTTAGCAAGTCATTTTCCAATAAACCTTGAGATTACGGCATGGACATCGGTTGAAATTCTGAATTTATAGAGCGCAAACACATATAAAAGTATCATGGGTATACTTTTAAAAAGAATATTTTCTATCGGATGAAAAGGAAAATTTAGGTAATAAAAAATAGCCGCGATTACCCCTAGCAAGAGCAACACTTTCATTGTTT
>CAZJUK010000148.1:0-3186 GCA_964549145.1 uncultured Methylophilaceae bacterium | reverse complement strand
AGCATTCGGCAAACCTGAACTCTTTTTAGAAAAGTGTGTGGTCAATCCCAAACATATTGAAGTACAAGTATTGGGTGATAGCAAAGGTAATGCTATTCACTTATACGAGAGGGATTGCTCGATACAACGTCGTAATCAAAAATTGATTGAAATTGCGCCCTCACCGCAAATAAGTGAAGAACAACGGAACTACATCGGCGCATTGGCAGTGAAAGCAGCTAAAGCAGTTGGCTACGAAAATGCCGGAACTGTTGAGTTTTTATTAGACACCGACAATAATTTCTACTTCATGGAAATGAATACGCGTTTACAAGTAGAGCATACGATTACCGAAGCTATTACTGGTGTAGATATTGTTCAAGAACAAATTCGCATCGCTTATGGTTTGCCTTTGCAATACAGGCAGGATGAAATTAAGTATCGTGGTTTTGCCATGGAGTATCGTATTAATGCCGAAGATCCTAAAAATGACTTTCTACCAAGCTTTGGCAAAGTGACACGTTATTATTCACCAGGTGGCCCAGGTGTGCGTATGGATGCAGCTATTTATACGGGCTATGTGATACCTCCTTACTATGATTCTATGTGCGGAAAACTGACAGTATGGGCATTGACTTGGCCAAGCGTGATTGAGCGTGGCCGCAGAGCTTTGGATGATATGGAAGTTTATGGGATAAAAACAACTATTCCTTACTATCAAGAAATTATGAAACATACTGAATTTAGAAATGCAGAATTCAATACCAGTTTTGTTGAAGCAAACCCTCAACTAACAAACTATGCTATTCAATTACCCCCTGAACTCGTGGCAGCGGCAATATCAGCTGCAATTGCTGCGCATGAAGGTGTTTAAAAAATCCAATATTTAAAGAGTTTTAATTATGAGCAAAATTAACATTACAGAATTAGTTTTACGAGATGGCCATCAATGTAAGATTGCAACACGCTTACGTACAGAAGACATGCTACCTATTTGTTCAAAACTAGATTCCATTGGCTTTTGGTCACTTGAGGCATGGGGTGGTGCAACATTTGATGCTTGTGTTCGTTTTTTAAAAGAAGACCCATGGGAACGCTTAGCTAAACTACGCAAGGCTTTGCCTAATAGCCGTATACAAATGTTATTACGGGGTCAAAACTTACTTGGTTATCGTCATTACTCTGACGATGTCGTGCGTGCATTCGTGCAAAAGTCTGCAGATAATGGTGTGGATGTATTCCGTATTTTTGATGCGATGAATGATCTACGCAATTTAAAAATATCGATTGACGCGGTTAAGAAAGCCAAGAAAACTGCTGAGGGCACTATTAGCTATACTACTAGCCCCAAACATGATATTGCACATTTTGTTGCTCTTGCAAAAGAACTAGAAGCTATGGGCTGCGACACTTTGGCGGTTAAAGATATGGCGAGTTTATTAACACCACAAACAACAACAACATTAGTTAAAGCTCTTAAAGCTGAGATTAACATACCAATTCATCTTCACAGCCATGCAACTTCTGGCTTAGCAAGTTTAAATCTAATGCGTGGTGTAGAAAATGGCGCCACCATGATTGACACCTGTAACTCAGCATTTAGTGAGGGTGCTAGCCACCCTACTACAGAAAGCATTATCGCCGCACTACAAGGCACAGAATATGACACAGGCCTAGATATTGGTGCTGTTCAAGAAGTCGGTGAATATTTTCGTGAAGTGCGTAAAAAATACTGGCAATTTGAAAGTCAATTTACTGGTGTAGATACTCGTGTATTAGTAAATCAAGTGCCCGGCGGTATGATTTCAAATTTAAGCAATCAGCTTAAAGAACAAGGCGCAATCGATAAAATGAATGCGGTACTCGAAGAGATTCCTCTTGTGCGTAAAGATTTAGGTTACCCTCCTCTGGTTACACCAACATCACAAATTGTCGGCACACAAGCTGTATTAAATGTAATGACTGGTGAACGTTATAAAACAGTGACTAATGAAGTTAAAAATTACTTCTTAGGTCAATACGGAAAATCAATTAGCCCGGTTGATACCGAGGTGCAAAAAATTGCTATTGGTGATGCTGATGTGATTACTTGCCGACCTGCCGACTTACTGGAGCCAGAACTCGATAAACTGAAAGCAGAAATAGATCGTAACGCTAAAAGTGAAGAAGATGTTTTAACCTACGCAATGTTCCCAGATATTGGTGAAACATTCCTAAAAGAGCGCAATGCGAATTCATTACAGCCAGAACAATTATTGTCAAAAGAAGAAGTGCAGTCACATGGCCCAAGATATGCGCCAAGTGAATTTAATGTAACGCTACATGGCGAAACATTCCATATAAACCTCACTGGAAGTGGCCATGAAGGTGAAGAGAAAAGGCCATTTTATGTTTCCGTAGATGGTATTGCTGAAGAAGTAATCGTTGAAACTTTGGATGAAATTGAATTAAGTAATAACGGTAGTTCAACTGGTAAGAGAAGAAAAGTCTCAGAAAAATCAACTTCTGGAGATAGATCCCGACCACATCATAAAGGCTGTGTAACAACAGCTATGCCAGGTACTATCATCGATATTAAAGTTAATGTTGGTGATAAAGTCAAAGCTGGAGATGGCGTATTAGTCATTGAAGCGATGAAAATGGAGAATGAAATTCAAGCTTCAACTTCAGGTACCGTGGTTTCTGTTAATGTGGCAAAAGGTGATGCTGTCACACCCGATGAAACGCTGTTGGAAATTCAACCTGAATAATATTAATATATATTAATAAAAGCCGGCAGCATAAACCTGTCAGCTTTATTTTCAATCATCTAAAACACTACAGTATATGGAACAACAGTTAATATTAGCCTCATCTTCAATTTACAGACGTGATTTACTAGAAAAATTACAGCTTCCCTTTTCTAGTATTTCACCCGATGTTGATGAAACTGCATTAGACAATGAGAAACCTAATGAAACGGCTATCAGGCTTGCTAAAGAAAAAGCTAAAAAAATCGCCTTAGATCACCCTAGCGCTTTGATCATTGGCTGTGATCAAGTGGCAGTTCTAGATGATATTGAGCTTGGCAAACCAATTCATCATGATAAAGCAGTGGCACAATTAAAATTAATGCGAGGCCGAGAAGTGTATTTTCACACGGCCTTATGTTTATATAATGCGAAGAGTAAACATATTGTTAATATTTGAGTTTAGGGAAATTCCACC
>CAZJUK010000147.1:0-3330 GCA_964549145.1 uncultured Methylophilaceae bacterium | reverse complement strand
TAATGCTTAAATTACCTGAAATCATGTTAATAATAGTGCCAGGAATAAAGAATGACGAAATCTTGCGCGGGCCGCCGGCGTCATAGCTGTCATTGGTTGACTCAATAAGTCCCAAGCCGCCAATTCCAGAACCAATCTCAACACCGATACGTTCAGCATTTTCATCAGTAACAACAATGCCACTATCTTTAAAAGCCTCAATACCCGCAGCTAAACCGTACTGGATAAAAGTATCCATACGTCGAGCATCTTTAGCAGGTATGAAATCTTCAACATTGAAATCTTTCACTTCTCCCGCAATTTGCGATGAAAACTTACTTGGATCAAATTTTGTGATTCGCGTAATGCCAGATTGGCCAGCGATTAAATTTTCCCAGGCTTTAGATGTGCCTGTGCCTACAGGAGACACAACACCTAAACCCGTAATAACGACTCTACGTTTAGACATATGCATTTTTTAAATTAGCCCTTAAGCACTCAAGGGCTAGTTAACTTGAAGTGATTAGAGGTTTTCGTTCACGTAGTCAACAGCTTGTTGTACTGTTGTGATTTTTTCTGCTTTATCATCTGGAATTTCGCAATCAAACTCTTCTTCTAAAGCCATGACTAATTCAACTGTATCTAGTGAATCAGCTCCTAAATCATCTACAAATGATGATTCGTTTTTTACATCAGCTTCATTCGCACCTAATTGCTCACAGACTATTTTTTTTACGCGTTGTTCAATGTCAGACATCCATTTACCCCTTTATTAAAAATTTAGTTCTTTAAAACTAAGACCGTATTCTAGCAAAACTCTGCAAGAATACAAAAAAAACTTACGCCATGTACATGCCACCATTAACATGGATGGTTTCACCTGAAATATAAGCAGCACTAGTAGAAGCTAGAAAAGCAACTGTTGCTGCAATCTCATCGACTTGGCCAAGCCTAGCTAATGGAATACGTGACATCATTTGTTTTTTAATATCTTCTGGCAGTTCTGCGGTCATATCTGTTTCAATAAACCCTGGCGCTACGCAATTTACAGTAATGCCGCGGCTACCAACTTCACTAGCTAAAGACTTTGTAAAACCAGTTATACCAGCCTTTGCCGCAGCATAATTTGTTTGCCCAGCATTTCCCATATGCCCCACCACACTTGAAATGCTAATAATACGACCTGTGCGTGCCTTCATCATAGGACGCAACACTGCTTTGCTCATACGGTACACTGAGCTTAGATTAGTTGAGATCACATTGTCCCAGTCATCATTAGCCATACGCATCATTAATGTGTCTTTAGTAATGCCTGCATTATTGATTAGCAGACTGACATTACCAAACTTTTCTGAGATTTCCTTTAACACGGCTTCAATTTGTACCGAATCATTGACGTTTAATGTCATTCCAGCGCCATTAATACCAGCATCTTTTAATGCAGAACCAATTTTTTCTGCACCACTGGCTGATGTCGCCGTACCAACCACGATAGCGCCTTGCTTACCTAAGGTACGTGCAATCGCTGCGCCTATGCCGCGACTTGCGCCTGTAACTAATGCAATTTTATCTTGAAGTGACATTAAATAAACCTTTTAAATACCTGATTATACTATTGATTAATTAAATTATTGAATTCTGACATTGCATTCACACTAGTTAATGCATTACATGGAAGTTCTTTAACGATACGCTTAGTTAACCCTGCTAGCACCTTGCCTGGACCACATTCTGCTGCATACACAGCACCTTGCGCATGAATTACTTCAACAGTATTTGCCCAACGTACGGGTGAATATAATTGAGCAACCAATGCCGCTTTAATTTTATCTGGCTCATTGTATGCTTCAACTTTTGCATTATGAATCACTGGAATTGTTGGCGTTTGAATATCGATACCTACAAGGTACTCAGCCAGCTTTCCAGAAGCAGGCTGCATTAAACTACAATGTGATGGCACGCTAACAGGCAAAATAAGCACCCTTTTTGCACCACTTGTTTTGGCCAATTCAATAGCACGTTCAACTGCAGCTTTATCACCCGCAATCACTACTTGGCCTGGCGAATTTAGATTCACTGCCTGACAGACTTGATCTTGGGCCGCCTGAATGCATACCGCTTCTACAGCCGCATCGCCTAGCCCCAATATTGCCGCCATAGCTCCCTTACCTTTAGGAACCGCACTTTGCATTGCATCTGCACGAAACTTAACTAAAGGTAGCGCATCTTTAAAACTGAGTGCATTTGCAGCAACTAATGCAGTATATTCACCTAAGCTATGTCCTGCCATGACTGCAGGTAATTGGCTGCAGACTGAGGTATAAGCACGCCATGTTGCAACGCCTGCAGTTAACATTAATGGCTGGGTATGCTGCGTTTGATTCAACAGCTCATTGGGCTCAGAAGCCATAGACCAAAAATCCACACCGATTATGTCCGATGCTTCTGAAAAAGTATTTTTAACGATTTCTGAATCGGCTAAACCCGACATCATGCCCACAGATTGAGAGCCTTGGCCAGGAAAAAAGAATGCTGTTTTTTTCATAAATTACTTTAACTTAATTAACCATTTGATTTTAAATTAAAATCTAATATTTAACCAATGCAGATCCCCAGGTGAAACCACCACCAAAGGCCTCCATTAATATCGTGTCTCCACGCTTGATTCGTCCATCACGTACCGCAACATCTAATGCCAATGGAATAGATGCAGCAGAAGTATTGCCATGCTTGTCAACAGTGACGACTACTTTATCCATGCTCATGTCTAATTTCTTGGCGGTAGCCTGCAGAATTCTAATATTTGCTTGATGCGGCACCAACCAGTCAATATCTGATTTTCCCATATTATTATGAGCCAAAGTCTCATCGACGATTTGATCCAAAGTATTCACTGCCATTTTAAACACAGCATTGCCTTCCATCTCTACGGTATCTGGGCCATCAGCTTTGCGTGGCACATGCAGCATTTTCTCATAATTCCCATCAGCATGGATATGTGTTGAAATAATACCCTGCTCTTCTGATGCTTGCAAAATAACTGCGCCAGCACCATCACCCCATAAAATACTATTACTACGATCTGTGTAGTCAGTAATGCGTGAAAATGTTTCTGCACCAATCACCAATACATTTTTATGCAGACCTGCTTTTATGAAGTTATTAGCAGTAGCTAACGCATACACAAAGCCACTACAAACAGCTTGTATATCAAATGCAGGGCAAACACCAGCACCAATTTTTCGCTGCACTATAGTTGCCACACTTGGAAAAATTTTATCTGGCGTTGTTGTCGCCACAATAATCAAATCAATTGAGCCAGCTTCTAAACCAGCGCTTTTCCAAACCACA
>CAZJUK010000146.1:0-3391 GCA_964549145.1 uncultured Methylophilaceae bacterium | reverse complement strand
TTTCGAGTAGCTCCCGCATTGCATCTACTTGGGTGTTACTTGCCGCATCCACTTCTAATAAATCGACAAAGCGTCCTTGGTCAATTTCAATGCAAGCGTTACATTTTCCGCAAGGTTTTGCGCTAATGCCAGCTTCACAGTTAAGTGATTTTGCTAAGATACGCGCTAATGTCGTTTTGCCAACACCACGGGTGCCAGTGAATAAATAAGCATGGTGCAGACGCTGCTGTTCTAACGCATTCATTAGTGCACGAACAACATGTGGTTGACCGACTAATGTTTCGAAGGATTTTGGACGCCACTTACGGGCAAGCACTTGATATGACATATGAGTATTTTAGCTGAAAAATGCATCGAGAAAACGAAACAAAGTAAAAACAGCGTTATTTAAAAGAAAGTAAAAGCTTCAATAGAAAGGGCGAGCCCTAACCCCGGCACTTGTTCAATAGTTGTGGCTGCTTGCTTCCGCATCTGACCAGATTGGCTACTTCACAATGCGGGGAGGCCCGCCGCAAGTATTCTACAATAATTCAGTCAATAACCGCAGCGTTTAGCAGGGTTTTTTTCTAAATAAGCCAATTCTTCATCGTTATACAGTCTACCGCGGGTGATGAAAGCCATGCCTGAGCCACAGTCTAGTGAAAAAGACCCGCTTGAGCCTGGTGTTGCATCTAAAATAGTATGCATGTTTTCAGCAAATGAATAATGGCTATCACTCATATAAAAGGTTGCACCCTCAAGAGTGCCTAAAATAACATCCATCGCGCTAGGCCGCATTTCATTTACAGGCATACACAATGGGCCACTGCCTTCGCAACAACCACCAGATTGTAAAAATGCGATCTCGCCATGTTCGGCTGTCAGTTTTTGAATCAGTTCTTTTGCCGATTCGGTTGCAGATACACGCTCAGCTGTCATTTTATCTCCAAAAGAAAAAGGGCGATTATCTCGCCCCTTTATTCTACTTAATGATGCATCATAAATCTAAAAAACTAGAAGAAACCTAATTTATTTGGGTCGTAACTGACTAATAAGCATTTCGTTTGCTGGTAATGGTCTAGCATCATTTTGTGATTCTCACGACCAACGCCAGACTCTTTATAACCACCAAATGCAGCATGAGCAGGATAGAGATGATAACAGTTAGTCCACACACGACCGGCTTTAATGCCTCGACCCATGCGGTAAGCAGTTGTGCCATCACGGCTCCAAACGCCTGCACCAAGACCAAAGATCGTATCATTAGCAATTTCTAATGCTTCTGCTTCATCTTTAAAGGTAGTAACAGCGAGTACCGGACCAAAAATTTCTTCTTGGAATATGCGCATTTTGTTATGGCCTTTAAGCAAAGTTGGTTCTACATAATATCCATCAGCAATATCGCCAGTTAACATCTTACGTTCGCCGCCAATCAGTACTTCAGCACCTTCTTGTTTACCAATATCAATATAGTTCATGATTTTGTTGAGCTGATCTTCAGAGGCCTGTGCTCCCAGCATCGTGTTTGGGTCAAGTGGGTTGCCCTGTTTAATTGCTTTTACACGCTCTAATACACGTGCAATAAATGCATCATAGATGGACTCTTGAATAATCGCACGCGATGGACATGTGCACACTTCACCTTGGTTAAAAGCAAATAGCACCAAGCCCTCAATTGCTTTATCAAAGAAAGCATCATCTTTATCCATAATGTCTGCAAAGAAGATATTAGGTGACTTACCTCCTAACTCTAATGTGGCAGGAATTAAATTACTTGCTGCAGCTTGCGCTATTGTACGACCTGTGGCGGTTGAGCCAGTAAAGCCAATTTTAGCAATACGCTTACTATTCGCTAATGGTGCGCCAACTTCGCGGCCATATCCGTTGACGATATTGACAGTGCCAGGCGGCAATAAATCGCCAATGACTTCCATTAACACTAGAATAGAAATTGGTGTGAATTCAGCTGGTTTTAGAACTACACAGTTGCCCGCAGCTAATGCTGGCGCCAGCTTCCAAGCTGCCATTAAAATAGGGAAGTTCCAAGGGATAATTTGCCCAACAACCCCTAGTGGCTCTTGAAAATGATAAGCAACTGTATCGTTGTCAATCTCACTGATGCCGCCTTCTTGCGCACGAATTGCACCAGCAAAATAGCGGAAACGATCAGCAGTCAATGGAATGTCTGCATTCATGGTTTCACGGATAGGCTTTCCATTATCTACTGTGTCAGCCGTCGCAATTAATTCTAAATTTTCCTCAATGCGGTCAGCAATCTTAAGTAGGATATTCGCTCGATCTGTGGTTGAAGTGGCGCCCCAGCTATCTGCTACCGCATGTGCGGCGTCTAATGCAAGTTCAACGTCTTCAGCAGTAGAGCGCGCTGCTTTTGTAAAGTTTCGGCCTGTAATTGGTGAAATAACATCAAAATACTCCCCTTTTACTGGGGCTACCCATTTACCGCCAATGAAATTATCATATTTTCCCTTAAAAGGTATTGTAACGCCAAGTGCTTTTAGTGTCTCCAAACCCATGCTATGCTCCTCGTTCGATTAATTGATTTAATTATAATGTTAGCGATATTGGCGTTATGCCATGATTATGAATACCATCCATATGCTACAACGAACAATAAATTGTACGTTTTTGCTTAATATTAATGTATATCTCACGTTGAAAATATCAAGCATCAGATTAATACTTAGCGCATAGTAAAGCAAGTGTAAATTAGAGTTTTGAAATCAATGTTTGCAAAATATCCTCAACATTTTTATCATTAGCTATTGTTTTACTAATTACGTAACGGTTTTTTAATAATTAAAAATAAAAATTCAGAGGTTAAAATATAGTCTTCAAGTATGTCGAATTCAACTTCAATTTTCAGGGTGAGGACGCTTGCCGTTTGGCAAAAAATTTATCGCCCTAGCGCCGAGAGGCTTGGTAAAGCAATTTTAGCTATTTTAATTTTTGTTGAAACCTTAGTATCTGTGTTTTGGATATATACATTATCTGGTTTAGGTGAAGGCTATGTAGTGATGGCTATTGCGCCATATTTTTATATTGTATTATCTTATCTAAGTTTGTTCATTTTTTATCGCACCAAAAAATTCGAATACTTTACTTTTACCCAGTTAATTATGTTGCTTATGATGCCATTTTTTATGCAATGGATAATAGGTGGCTATGAAGCATCAAGTGGTATTTCGATTTGGGCGATTCTTTGCCCAATAGGCGCTTTAATGATTCTAGGCACAAAAAAATCGACTCCATGGTTTTTATTATTTGCTGCTTTAGCTACAGTTTCTTGGATATTAAATGATCGCTTTGCAGCTAATTCATTACCAATTCCTAGCCATATTAAAGGTATTTTTTTATTAATGAATATTATGGGGACAACCTGTATTTTATATGC
>CAZJUK010000145.1:0-3427 GCA_964549145.1 uncultured Methylophilaceae bacterium | reverse complement strand
TTGGACTGGCTTGTTGGCTGCTGGGAGACACCCAATGACAGCGGAAAGATCGTGGGAAGTCCAGACGTTAATTAAAATGGATGTAATTGAATTAGCTATCCCTGTACTGGTATTTTTTCTAATGTTCATTATTGGTGCTGGTTTAGACAAGCGGGATGTTAAAGATATACAAGCGCAAAGCAAGAAAGTAATAAGCCTCACCATAGGACAAATTTTACTGCTCCCGCTATGTGCCTGGTTGATAATAAAAATAATGCAGCCGCCCCCTTTAGTGGCTGTGGGCATGCTTTTAGTTTCCCTTTGCCCTGGTGGGGCAGTCTCGAATATTTATAGTTTTTTGGCAAAAGCCAATGTCGCATTATCGGTCACGCTTACCGCATTCAATGGCTTGGTTGCTGTATTTATTTTGCCTTTAGTGATGTTAACCGTATTCCCATCTCTATTAGCGATTGATTCAGAACTCGAAAATTTGATTGTTAAGCAAGCACTGCAATTAGTGTTATTACTTCTTTGTCCTGTTGTGCTTGGCATGATGTTGAGGCATTGGAAACCAGTATTAACGCGAAAAATGATGCCCGTGTTTGAGAAAATTGGTGCGCTAGGCTTAGTTCTGTTATTGGTCACTATTTTGGCTAAATTCCAACAAAACATCATTGAGCAATTGTCGTCTTTGATTCTTTTAGCCTTACTTTTTACGCTTGCATCGCTTTGCATTGCGTATTGCTTAGGGAGGTTGTTAAAGCTGAGTCAAAGTGATGAAGCTGCCGTTGTAATCGAGTTTCCGGTGCGAAATCTTGCTCTAGCGGCTTTGATTGCAGTCAATGTTTTTCAAAACAGTGATTATTTACTGTTTGCTGCGGTATTTTTTGTGATTCAAACACCGATTATGCTGGGAATAACGGCATGGTATCGGACAAGATTAGCAATCAGAAAATAACTTTTTAGCTTTTAGTGGGCGCTGTTAGATTTACCGAGTGTTGCTGAAGGTAATTCTTGAAATAGTTGACGGTATTCGCCCGCGAATCGACCTAACTCAATAAACCCCCAGTCAAGCGCCACGTCGACTATTCTAATTTCTTTGGGATGAGAAATTAATAATTCCCGTCTAACACCATTTAGCCGCCGCAATCTTAAATAACGTGTAGGTGTTACGCCCAAGTACTCCTTAAAGGCATATTGAAGGTTTCTTTCACTTAGTTTGGCAATTTTGCACAATTCAGGAATTGTCGGTACTTCACTGGCGTAGCAGTGTAAGTAGTCTATTACACGGCGTACGCCTGGTAGCCGGTTTGATTGACTTGATTGCTTATCATTGCATGGCGTTGTTACGCTGAGAACATTAAATACCAGGGTTAGAATGCTGTCGCCAAGCATTCGTAGAGCATTTTCTTTGGCCAGGATTTCTGGTCTTTTTTGCACAATACTAATAATGTCATTTAGTCCCTCAGCGTACCTGCTCAATGCTAAAGGGTCTGTTAGGCAAGCTTTGCTGACTAACCAGTCATTGGGAACTTCCTGGCCGGTGAGTCGTTCAATATTGCGACTAAATGATTCTCGATTGAAAGCAGCAACGACAAAATTTAGGTTTTCTTTAAAACTGGCGTCCCAAAAACCTCCTGTTGCTTGAAGAATAGTGTTCTTTTGTCTTTGCTGGCCACAAAAATTAAAATCATCAGCATTGGAAAGCACCGCGGCAAAAGGCATGAAAGTGCTCGCTGGTGCAGCTTCGATAAGTGCCCCTGCTGTGAGTATTTCACGAAAAATTTGTACGTCACCCAAATTCACTTCCAAATAATGGCCCTGCAAGTGGCCTGCTTGCAACTGGGTATATTGGCGATTTTTATTTACTTGAAATTGAGCTAGCTCATCAATATCAGATGTCGATATGCCTCTGATTTTGTCGCTGCTATGAATGTTCTTGTGACGGCTCATCGCCTATCAAAGTCCTTTATTGTTAAGCTTTATATTCAAATAGATAAATTAATTCATGCTTTATTGATGCGTTTTCGGAAACTGCATACTCATATGCAACCAACATTTATATAATAGTCACTATAAATGGATTTTAATCCTCAATACAGCGTTGTTTATGTTGCAGAACAACAGAGGCTGTTGCGGATATCAACTGAAGTAGTCCATTGAGCAACTCTAAATTCAATCACTTTGGAAATAGTAATGAAAAAAATACTAGGCGTTTTATCGGTCGTGATATTGCTAGCCAGTTGTGCGGAACAACCAGAAGATAATCAGCTCACAACAGTGGCTGAAACTCCGACTATAAAACCGAATATTCTACTATTGGTGGCTGATGATACGGCATTTGGGGATATTGGCGCCTATGGCTCGGAAGTTCATACGCCCAATATGAATAAAATTGCTGATGCTGGCATTCGTTTTACTAATTACCATGTATCGCCGGTTTGCTCAGTGACGCGTTCAATGCTTTTTACAGGAAATGACAATATTGAAGTTGGCCTGGGGGCATTTGATTACTCTGTTTATCCGCCCACAAGAGGAAAGAAGGGTTATGAAACTTACTTAACCGAAGATGCCGTGACTATTTCTGAGTTATTAAATGATGATGGCTATGAAGTGTATAAATCAGGTAAATGGCATTTAGGTGGCGAAGAAGCTGGCGGCAAGGGCCCGTTAGAGTGGGGGTTTACCAAAGAGTTCGGTATTTTGTCTGGCGGGTCTAATCATTGGAATGATTTCGCAATGACCCCTGATTTTAAAGATCCGAATGGTCTTAATGTCAAAAGAAAGGAAGATTGGACCTTAAATGGTCAGCCTTATGACCGCCCAGAAGGTGTTTATTCTGGAGAGATTTATACCAATCAGATGCTAGAGTTTATTAAGGATGGCGCGCAGCAGAAAAAACCATGGTTTGCTTACATGGCATTTACCACTGCTCATTTCCCGATACAAGCACCCGAAGAATTAATCATGAAGTATTACCCTAAATACCTGGAACTAGGTTATGCGGGATTAAAAAAAGCCAGATATGAAAGTTTAAAAGCAGAAGGCTTGATTTCACACGAAGCAACCGAAGCACCCTTTAATAGCCTGACTAAACGATGGGAAGATCTCTCTCAAGAAAACAAAGAAAAGCAAGCCAAGATAATGGCCACTTATGCTGCGATGATTGAAGATCAAGATAACAGAATTGGGCAAATTCTGGCCTACTTAGAAGAGTCTGGTCAGTTAGATAATACACTCGTTATTTACATGACAGACAATGGGCCAGAAGGATTAGAGCCTGCTAACCCAAAAACAGGTAATCCCGAGTTAGCCAAATGGATTGAAAACCAATTTGATTCTTCTTTTGACGCAATTGGTACAGCGAATTCTGAAAATGTGATTGGCACGTCTTGGGCAAATGCCGCAACAGGCGGCTTACAATGGTGGAAGTGGTTTATTGGCGAAG
>CAZJUK010000144.1:0-3435 GCA_964549145.1 uncultured Methylophilaceae bacterium | reverse complement strand
AACGTTTTTTCTGACTTAGGTCTAGCCATGCTTATCCTTTTAATTCTGTGGGTAAATTAACACTTAACGTCATAAGGTAATTAGTTAACATCTTTACCTATTTAGTTAATTTGAGGCAACCTACAATTATACATTATTTTATGCTCTTTTAAGTACCAAAATAGGTCATTGCATAATTCAAGTCACTGTTTGTATTAATGTGTTGTCGCTTTCAGCTTAATTCATTCATTTAATCTAGCTTTGCTTCACGGTTAAATTTTTCAGCATCTCACGCTCGCTCTCACTCAAAGCAGCCAAAGGCTTTTCTTTTAATGTGTTAAGTAGTTTTAGTTTTTCTGCTTGCTGATGCATTTCATTTAATTGGGTGCGCGCGCCTACTAATTCAAGAGCTAAGTCTTCATTTTCATGAAAATTGTGTAACGCAATTTCTATTCTAGATAATAAATTAGCATCAACGTGCTCTTTAAGAGTATGCAATAGCACTGCAGGCTTATAATCAGGATGTTCAATAGCAGCTGTTAAAATATGCTTAAAAGCTTCATCTTCATCCGTGCCGTTAGCGACGAATTCTAAGTCGCCTTGCAATACTAAGCTTGGTTGCATTAATGCCATTAAGATAAATCGCTTCTTAATGGATAGTGGTGAGCGCCTCTTAGGCTGAGCAGTCTTAGCGAGTGCACTTCTTGATGTCGTTAATTTAAGTAAACCTTGCATTTCAATTTCAGAAATATCTGCTAGCTCTGCGACTCGCTTGCGTAACATTAAGGAGAATTTTGGTGCTTTTATTTGTTTTAGAATTGGTTCAGCTTCATTCAAAAACTTAATCTTATCTTCTTGAGAGTTAAGTGGGTTTTGCTCACTGAGATGCTGCACAACATATTGCGAAAGGGGCATCGCATTCTGTATTTCTTTCTCAAGTTGGTCTTTACCAAACTCGCGCACATAAGAATCAGGATCATGGCCTTGTGGTAAAAATAAATAACGCAAACTCAAACCATCTGTTAGAGCTGGCAAAGCGTTGATCGCAGCACGCCAAGCAGCAGTTCTTCCTGCATTATCCCCATCAAAGCAAAAAACTATCTCATCTGTCTGACGCATTAATTTTGCTATATGAAATGGCGTCGTCGCCGTGCCTAATGCCGCAACGGCATAATGAATATCAAACTGCGCCAGCGCGACTACATCCATGTAACCCTCAACTACCAACACTCGCCCAGCATCACGAATTGCGCGACGTGCGATAAATAAACCATATAGTTCATGGCTTTTTTGAAATAAAGGTGTTTCTGGTGAGTTGTAATATTTGGGCGTATCTTCAGCATTAATAACTCTGCCGCCAAAACCAATCACTTCGCCTTTTTGATTGTGTATAGGGAACATAATACGATCGCGAAAACGGTCGTAGCGCTTGCCTTGTTCATTCTTCACCACCAAGCCCGCAGTGGTTAAGTTTTCATTATCATAATCAGAGAAAACACTTTGTAGGTTTTGCCAGCCTGCAGGCGCATACCCTACTTGAAACTGGGCGGCGACTTGTCCGCTTAAGCCACGGCCTTTTAAATACTCAATGGCACGCTCAGATTTTTTAAGTTCAGCTTTATAATAGTTTGCGGCTTTTTGTAGCGAATCCTGTAAACCTAACATCAGTTTTTTTGGCGGTTTACCAGGAGTGTCTTTTTCTTGCGGCACAATCATTCCAACTTGTTTTGCTAGCTCATGAATCGACTCGACAAAACTCAGCCCAGCATACTCCATCAAAAAGCTAATCGCTGTACCATGCGCACCACAACCAAAACAATGATAAAACTGCTTAGTTGGGCTTACGGTGAAGCTAGGTGATTTTTCATTATGAAAAGGACAGCATGCAGAATAATTAGCACCTGCTTTTTTTAGCGGCACACTTTTATCCACGACATCAACAACATCAACGCGGTTAAGTAATTCTTGAATGAATTGTTCTGGTATCAAATTATTACAGTCTTATTTCTTACAGCCCTAATTAATGAACTGGCTAATTTTATTGGCCAAGCATAGGATGAATTCTAACTGAAATTAGTAAACAAAAAAGGAGCTATTCGCTCCTCTTGTTTTATATCACTATTTAAAACGTAACTTATGCTAAACGCGCCTTAATTAGTCCGGATATCTTACCCATGTCAGCTTTACCAGCCACCAATGGCTTGATCAAGCCAACGACCTTACCCATATCTTTCATACCTGCCGCACCTGATTCTACAATGGCATTTTCTAACAATGCATTAATTTCGTCATCGTTTAGCTGTTGCGGTAGATAGGTTTGCAACACGACTATTTCAGCTTTTTCAACATCTACCAAATCTTGTCTGTTAGCTAACTCGTATGCTGTAATTGAATCTCGGCGTTGCTTAAGCATTTTTTCAATTACACCGACAACATCAGCATCAGCCAACTCAACTCTTTCGTCAACTTCACGCTGCTTAATGGCAGCTAGTAATAACCTAATTGTGCCTAGGCGCTCAGTTGCCTTAGCTCGCATGGCATTCTTCATGTCGTCAGTTAATTGTGTTTTTAACGACATACGAAAAAGTTAATACATTTTCTTAGGTAACATCTGGTTACGTAGGCGACGATGCTGACGCTTTACCGCTGCCGCAGCTTTACGCTTTCGTTCCCATGTTGGCTTTTCATAAAACTCACGCGCACGTAAATCGTTAATCAAACCAGTTTTTTCAATCAAGCGTTTGAAACGACGTAATGCTACGTCAAATGGCTCATTCTCTTTTACACGTATTGAAGACATTAAATTTAACTATCCTTAAAAATTCTTTGTTAAAAACCAACAGCGCATTGATGCGTTGCCGAAAACCAAGTATTCTAACTTGTTCATTTCGTTTAATCAATGTTTATATGCTAGTTTTAGGTTTAGAGTCATCATGCGATGAAACAGGTGTCGCACTTTACGATACGGACAAAGGTTTGCTTACGCATGCTTTGCATTCTCAAGTCGCCATGCATGCCGCATTTGGTGGCGTAGTGCCTGAGCTCGCTTCTAGGGATCACATTCAACGAGTAGTACCACTAACCCAGCAAGTACTAGATGATGCTAACAAAACTTTACAAGATATTGATGGTATAGCTTACACGCAAGGGCCAGGTTTGGCTGGTGCGCTTTTGGTTGGAAGCAGTGTTGCCCAATCACTAGCGTTTGCTCTCAATGTACCAACTATCGGCGTGCATCATCTTGAAGGGCATTTGCTTGCACCTTTATTAGAAGAAAACCCACCTCAGTTTCCATTTGTAGCACTACTAGTTTCGGGCGGTCACAGCCAACTTATGCGTGTTGATGGGATAGGTCAATATAAACTGTTAGGCGATACCTTAGATGACGCTGCTGGCGAAGCTTTTGATAAGACAGCTAAGTTGCTAGGCTTAGGCTACCCTGGTGGTCCAGCACTT
>CAZJUK010000143.1:0-3457 GCA_964549145.1 uncultured Methylophilaceae bacterium | reverse complement strand
ACATTAGCTGTAGTAGGCCGCTATGTATTTACACCTAAAATTTTTGATTGTTTAGAAAAGATTCAGCCCGGTAGGGGTGGAGAAATTCAGTTAACAGACGGTATATCTGATTTGATGGCGCTTGAAAGAGTATTAGCATATCGATTTTCAGGTACTCGTTACGATTGTGGGAGTAAGCTAGGTTTTATGAAAGCGAATGTAGAGCTTGCGTTAAAACATCCTCAAATTGCTCATGAATTTTCTACCTATTTAAAACAACTTGTTAAGTAATGACTAATAGTATCGACCCAAAAAAGTATCTAGATAATGCTGAATTGTTATATAGCGAGGCAGATGTAGGCGTTGCTATTAATCAACTGGCTAAGCAGTTAAATAAAGACTATATTGATGACCCGCCGATTGTCCTGTGTGTCATGGGTGGGGCTGTTGTATTCACGGGTCTTTTGTTACCTAAGCTCGCTTTCCCATTAGAGTTTGATTATGTTCAAGCTACACGGTATCGAGGTGATATTGTTGGCGAGAAATTGCGTTGGCTTGTTAAGCCTAGTGATAATGTAACTAATAGAAAAGTTTTGATACTGGATGATATTCTTGACGAAGGCATTACGATGAAAGCCATCGCTGATGAATGTAAGTCATTAGGGGCATCTGAAATCAAAATAGCGGTGCTAGCAAATAAAGTATTAGATATAAACAAACCAATTCATGCAGACTATATTGGTGTACATGTAGAAAATCGTTATATCTTTGGTTGTGGCATGGACATCTATGGATGGTGGCGTAATACGAAAGCGATTTACGCACTTAAAATTACCTAATTTTGGTGATTGTCTATATGGTCAATTTTTTTTAAAATTATAATTCATTGTTACGTTTTCGACAGTATCGTCGAGACCTGGCCTTAATGAAAATGCCATTTCATAAGTTTTAATTTATAACCTAATGATTTAATTAAACTTTATTGCGACATCTAAAGCTGGTATCAATTATGCAACTGTACTCACATGAGTAATATGATTTTAATCATGAGGAGTATAAAGTGGATAAAGTACAACAAACAAATGAGGCATGGGAACAAGTGTATAGCGTAATACAAAAATCATTTGCCGTGCAAAAACATGTAGATTTTTTTAATTGGCTACAAGATAGTGTTAAAAAAGTCTTGCCTCATGAAATTATGGTGGCAGCCTGGGGTGATTTTGAATCAGGTGAATTAAATTTTGATGTTGTTTCTGATGTCGAAGATATTCGCACGCAAAAGTTGATTGATGCGCCCGGAGTGTTTACATATTTAATGTCAAATTTACACCAGCGTTGGTTAGATAATGGTGAAAAGTGGTATCGTATTAATTACTTCGATGCGAGTGGAATTAACGCACAATCTCCAGATACCTTTACAGGTAAGCTTGATGGTATGAATTCACTGATGGTGTATGGTGTGCGTGACACACGTGGAAAAAATGATTGTATTTATGTCTTTTTTGATCCAGCGCGTGAATTTGAAGTTCAGCATTCCGTATTAGGCCTGTTAATGCCACATGTTGATGCTGCGTTGCGTCGTGTAGAATATCTTGAGTCAGCGGTAACCGAGTCAAATGTCAATGAAGAGCTAAATCTTGGCGGTTTAAGTGACCGTGAACATGAGATTTTGCATTGGGTTAAATTAGGTAAAACCAACTTTGAAATTGGGATGATTCTTACCATTAGCCCTAATACAGTTAAGAACCATTTGAAAAGAATTTTTCAAAAATTAGACGTAACATGTAGAGCACAAGCCGTTGCAAAATACATACCACAAAGAATAAACTAAAACTATGGCAATAAATGCAAGTTCCAAGTCTGTACTTCAAAGAAGAAGAGGGTTTGTAACACTTTTACAACCATTAATTGATGGTTTTATCATTATCGGTGTTGCGTGGTACTTTATTAATAACAAAGTCGGTTATTTGACGCAAGATTATGTGATCTTCATGCTGCTTCTGCTTGGTATGGTGTCTGTCATGTATGACCGTTATGCAATATATCGCTCAAGCAGCACGTTTTCAAATAAAATTTTTGATTTATTTAACGCCTGGACAATTACATTTTTAGCCTTAGTGTTTCTTGGTTTTTTAACTAAGCAGAGTCAAGAGTATTCACGTGTCTTTATTGTGAATACTTATATTGTAGGGTTCTTAATGCAATGCATCTCACATTATTGTTTTAGGTTTGTAAGTCGGCAATTCAATCAACGGTCCGGTACTACTGAAAATGTCTTTATTATAGGACATGGCGAGTTGGCAAGCTACCTTGATCAAAGAATATCCTCAAATCCATGGATGCACCAACGTGTTCTGGGAATGGTGTTAATTCGAGAAGAGAGAAGGGTTAAGGCGAGAGAAGGTCTAGATATAAATAGATCATCTAATTCAAAAGTTTTACATTTAAACAAGGTTTCCGAACTTCCAGATTTAATTGAACAATATGATGTAGATACAATCTATGTGGTAACTCCCTTAGAGTCATCAAAAGTATTAGAAGAGATGTATTTTGAATTGCTTGATAAGCATATAGCAATTCATTGGGTGCCTGATATTTTCTCATTACGTTTAATTAATCATAGTGTTAGAGAAATTGCAGGCGTTCCTGTGATGACATTATCTGAAACACCATTGACTGGAATAAACAAACTCACTAAATCTATCGAAGATAGAGTTTTATCTTTCTTTATTTTATTAGCGTTTTTGCCACTATTGATACTAATTACAATTGCAATTAAATTAGACAGTCCTGGCCCAATATTTTTTAGGCAAAATCGTACAGGTTGGAACGGTAATGCTTTTAAAATCTGGAAGTTTCGCAGCATGCACGTTGATAAAGAAGTAACTGGCAGTGCGAAAGTTAAACAAGCCAAAAAAGATGATCCTAGAATTACAAAAGTTGGCGCTTATATACGCAAGACAAGCTTAGATGAGCTGCCTCAATTATTTAATGTGTTACTCGGAAACATGTCTTTAGTTGGGCCAAGGCCTCACGCTGTGCAACATGACAAAGTTTACGCAGAGAGAATTACAGATTATTATGCAAGAAATAACATTAAGCCCGGCATTACTGGCTTAGCTCAAGTCAGAGGTTATCGTGGAGAAACAACAGAAATTGATCAAATGAGCAAGCGTATTCAATCTGATATTGAATATATTAACAACTGGTCTGTTGGGCTAGATATATCAATATTAGTCCGTACTGTAACTGCATTTACTGGTAAAGGAGCTTATTAAATAGGTGGCGTTAGTCCTATCGGGCTATTGAAGAAAGGCATTAAACTCGTATAATTTGAGTCATGAAAACCAGTAGTAAAATGCAACGCTATACAAGTAATTTATTAGTAGTTAATATATTTGTTATTCTCAGCGTTGTATCAATACCCGCCAAAGCCGATGTTATCAAAACCTGCAATACAACTAATCAAGTTATACAA
>CAZJUK010000142.1:0-3545 GCA_964549145.1 uncultured Methylophilaceae bacterium | reverse complement strand
GTTTATTTTATAATTGTATTAATGTCTTTAAATATAGGAAAAAAATAATGGCTCATAAATTTACTTGTCGGTTTTTTATGATTTTAGTGTTAACGGTATCTTCTAATACTTTAGCATTTGCAGAGCAGAATGAAATGCTACTTGATAGTATTAATGGTGAACAGCGCAGTGAACAAAACCGAACTAGAGACAAAGCACGTCACCCTCAAAAAACCCTCGAATTTTTTGACGTAAGGGCTAAAGATATCGTAATGGAAGTTTGGCCAGGTAAAGGCTGGTATACCGAAATACTTGCGCCATATTTAAAGCAAGGAGGAGGACGGTTCGTCGCAGCAGGTTTCCCAATACATGAAGGGCCGCAGTGGCGTCGAAAAATTCAACAAGCCTACCAAGATTACCTTGGTAGCATGCCAAAGTATTATGATGAAGTTAGTATGGTCGGAATAGGGCCTCCATCTTTTTGGGCGTTAGGCAAAGATAATAGTGTCGATACTCTTTTAACTTTTAGAAGTGTACATAACTGGTTAAAAGGTGGATATGAGGAAAAAATGTTTACTGCTTTTTTTCAAGTGCTTAAGGCTGGGGGTGTGCTAGGTGTTGTGGAGCACAGAGCCCAAGCGGATACAGATATTAAAACAATGAAGCAATCAGGTTACGTGACCGAACAGTTAGTGATTAAATTAGCGGAACAAGCAGGTTTTATTTTGGAAGGGCGTTCCGGAATTAATTCAAATTCAAAAGATACTAAAAGCCATCCTAAGGGTGTTTGGACATTACCACCTACATTACGGTTAGGTAGTGAAGAAAAAGAAAAATATTTAGGGATTGGAGAGAGCGATCGCATGACACTTAAGTTTAGAAAGCCATAATTGAGAATGCAATAATAGTGAAATTACTAGATCTTTCAGAGCGCTTTTATAGGCTGGCACGTTAGAAAAGATTCAAACCTATACCCTCTGGATCACAACTATTAGCCATTAATGACTCTTTTTAAAGGATTCGGAAGATGAAGTTTTGGCTCACTAAGTGCAGCATTAAATTCTTCGATAGGTGCAGGTTTGCTAAATAGATACCCTTGAAATTTCATGCAACCCTTATGCTTTAGAGTATTTAGTTGTTCTTCCGTCTCGACTCCTTCAGCAATAGCTTCTAAATCCATAGATTTTGCCATTGCTATAATAGTTTGGACAATTGCTTTGTCACTACTGCCAATACAAATATCCTGCACAAATGATTTATCAATTTTCAATTGGAAGAGAGGTAGTAATTTGAGATATTGTAAAGATGAATAACCAGTGCCAAAGTCATCTAGTGAAAACTTAATTCCAATCTCATTTAATGTATTCATGGTTTGAATAATATTATCGATATTTTCCAACAATATACTCTCAGTAATTTCTATTCTAAGAAGATTAGGATTGATTCCATAATTCTTTATTGCAAAAAGTACTATTTCCACAAAATCTTTTGCACGAAACTGATTAGCACTAACATTAATTGATATCGAAAGATTGCATGTGGCGCTGTCAAACTGCCATGCTTTGAGTTGGGCGCAAGCTGCATCTAATACCCATTGACCAATAGGAAGTATTAATCCTGTTTCTTCCGCCAATGGAATGAAAGCAGATGGGAAGATTAGACCTTTTTTAGGGTGACGCCATCTGATTAAAGCCTCGGCGCCTATAGTATCTCCAAATTGGTTTGTTTGACTTTGGTAGTAAAGCTCTAGTTGATTTAGTTCCAGTGCTTTATTCAATTCACCTTTAAGTCTTATACGATCATTTATATTTTTTTTCATTTGAGGGTTAAATAAACGTAGGTTATTACGACCTTCTTTTTTAGCTTCATACATAGCAATATCTGCATGCTTTAAAAGCTCTTCCGCAGATTGTTTATTTTCGTTAAAAAGAGTTAAGCCAATGCTGGCTGTGATCTCATATACGTTGTCAGAGAGTTGATAGGGATGATTGAGTTTAGTTAGGATATTTGAAGCGACTAACTCAGCCTGTGTGCTGGCCTCAGTTATATTGTCACTAAGGTCTTCTAATAAAATTACATACTCGTCACCGCCTAAGCGAGCTACTGTATCAGATTCCCGCACGGTGTTTGTAAGTCGTTCAGCTACCTGTTGTAATAACAAATCACCAATGTGATGACCGAGCGAGTCGTTGAGTATTTTGAAATGATCAAGATCGAGAAATATTAAAGCACCACTTTTGCCGCTACGGGCGATAGTCGCCAACGCATGTCTTAGACGATCACCCAAAAGTCGCCTATTCGGTAGCTTGGTAAGGGTGTCATAAAATGCTAGTGTATTAATTTCTTCAGCAGCAGCTTTACTTAAGGTGTTGTCATTAAATGATGCTACATAGTTGATGACAATGCCATTTGAGTCTTTTACTTTAGTAATTATAACTTCTGCTGAGTAAGCTTCACCGTTCTTGCGATAGTTCTTGAATTCACTTGTAACAACATCGATGTCTTCAATGTTTTTCCACATAGATGAATACATATTCACATCTAGTTGCTGAGGGATATTCATACCCAGTATTTTGCCTTGGACTTCTTTTTCAGAGTAACCAGTTACCAGAGTAAAAGAACTGTTTGCTCTAAGTATCCTTTTATTGGCATCCATGACCAATATAGCATCTTGAGACTGGAAAGCGATTGCAGAAAGATTTAGGTTGTTTTGGGCCTTGTTGCTCTCTATAGCAAGAAGAACTAGATTCGTGTAGTCAGCTATAAGGCTTAATTCATTTCCAGTGTTTATTCTTTTGTTGTTTTGATAAATAGCGAAAGTTCCTAGCACCAGTTCATCTTTATTTTTGAGTGGATAAGACCAACATGATTCAAATCCTGTTCTTATAGCCAAATCACGAAACTTTTCCCAATACGGGTGTTGTTGTATGTCATCTATAATAACGTTTTCGCCAAGGAATGCCGCGGTTCCACAAGAGCCTACATTTTTACCAATTTTCGTACCATCAATCGCCTTGTTATAGAACATTGGGAGACTTGGAGCAGCAACAGTATTTAGAGTTTGGGTGTCATGATCTAATAGTAGAATAGAACAAAACATACTTGGGTGCAGCCGTTCAAAATTCAGTAGAAGCATATTTAGTATTTCAGGTAAAGATTTGTGCTGATTTATCAAATTAAGAATATTATTATTCAGCTCTAGATTCTCAGCATGGCGGAGAATTTGCTGTTCTTTTTCTGAGGCCTCCAGATTTAGTAAAATGTTTTTAATATGGTTTTTATAAATTTGTTTAGAATTAAAGTTAATAAAGCCGAAATATAATAGCCCAGCGCTGCTCATCGCAAGAGATAAGCTACCTTTATCAAATAATAAGGTGATTATGAGGGGTAAAAGAACTGCTCCAGAGTGGAGTATTGCGCTGATATAGTCAGCTGAAAATGCAATCATTCCACCGGCTGATAGCCCTGCCAACACAAAAATTATAAACATTTGGTGTTCTTGATCACTGATAGAAAACATAAAGGAGCCGACATAACCCCATAAAACTGCACTCACCAAAACACCA
>CAZJUK010000141.1:0-3605 GCA_964549145.1 uncultured Methylophilaceae bacterium | reverse complement strand
TTATTTTGGATGGCTAATTATGCCGATAGTCATGTTTCGCGTAAACATGGTGTCGCTGTTGCTTTTGCTTTGCAAGATGAGGCGGCAGAGCATTTAAATACCTTTTTGATGCAAAGTAATCCTAAGCATTACCAACGCACTTTACTCGATTTTGATCAATCTTTGAAAGCGCGAGGAATTAATCCAGGCACTAGTGCAGATTTGACTGTGGCCACTTGGTTATTACGCTATATCCTCACGAATTCTTAGATTTTCAACGCATCGTTTAATGAAAGTTTACATTCGATATTTTAATTCAATTATATTAAGAATGCTCCGCATATTATCAATTAACCATTTTTGGCGTTGTAACATCCATTGGTTACTGGCAGAAAGTAGCGCTAATACTGTATTGCTGTCATTTTCTTTATAAATCATAATTAACTAGATAGTGACCATAATCACCTATATTGGATGATTTAAATAGAAGTGGCTACGGTGTTAATAAAGTTTTACAAAATACGGCTTAGCTTTAAAGCTTATACAATTAAATTGAAATCATTATTAAATCAATAAGGGTAAATTGAGATATAATATATTGGTTAATTTTTACTAGAATTCAGGTTTACAATCTCTAAGGGGGATGCAATGGCAAATTTATTAGACCAACTCAAAGCAATGACCACAATCGTGGCCGACACAGGGGATGTAGAAGCAATTAAATCAGTTAAACCTGTTGATGCAACAACTAATCCATCTTTACTACTCAAAGCAAGTCAATTGCCACAGTATGCACACCTCATTGAAGAATCAATTGCATTTGCTAAAGCAGAAGGTGGTAGCAAAGAAGATCAAATTGAAAATGCAGCTGATAAGCTAGCAGTATTGATTGGTATTGAAATTTCTAAAGTGGTCCCAGGCCGTATTTCGACAGAAGTAGATGCGCGCTTATCTTTCAACACTGAGAAAATGATTACTAAAGGTAAAAAATTAGTAGCGCTCTATAAGGAAGCAGGTGTTGGCACTGACCGTGTGTTAATTAAATTAGCATCAACATGGGAAGGCATTAAAGCTGGAGAAGCATTAGAAAAAGAAGGCATTAACTGTAACCTAACATTGCTTTTTGGTTTTGGCCAAGCGCGTGCATGTGCAGAAGCTGGTGTATTCTTAATTTCTCCATTCGTAGGCCGTATCTTAGATTGGTTCAAAGCGAAAACTGGAGAAACATATACTCAGGAAACAGACCCAGGTGTCGTATCAGTGCGTAACATCTATAAATATTATAAAGATCATGGTTACAAAACAGTTGTGATGGGTGCTTCATTCCGTAACACAGGTGAGTTAATTGCTTTAGCAGGCTGTGATCGTTTAACAGTTTCTCCAGGTTTGTTACAAGACTTAGCTGCTACAGAAGGAACGCTAACGCAAGTATTAAAAGATGGTGGAGCAAATAAAACTGCCCCAACAAGATTGACTGAAGATGAGTTCCGTTTTGAGCTTAATCAAGATGCGATGGCTACTGAGAAATTAGCTGAAGGCATTCGTGGCTTTGTGGCAGATCAAAACAAACTAGAAGCAGCGTTAAGCGATAAGCTATAAGTTGTTTTAAGTACTTAACAACTTACTATTTTTAACTACCTAAATGGGGTATTTAAATCAAATAGCATGTTTTTAGATTGACAGAAATATACTGGACACTTATTATAGGTGTCCAGTTTTTTGTAATAACAAAAATAGCAGTAAATTAAAATTATTTACTGCAATAATTTAATTTTTAATCGGAGATTATCATGGCTCAAACCCAAATGGCACTAGATTCATTAGATTTTGACGCAACAGTTGCTCTAGCAACTTCAGTTGCACCACACGTTGACATTCTTGAAATCGGTACACCATGCATTAAGCATAACGGTATCAAAATGCTTGAAACATTACGTGCAAAATTCCCAAACAACAAAATCTTAGTTGATTTGAAAACAATGGATGCTGGTTTCTACGAAGCAGAGCCTTTCTACAAAGCCGGTGCAGACATCTGTACAGTGCTTGGTTGTGCTGATATCGGCACTATCAAAGGTATTATCGACGTTGCAAACAAATATGGCAAAAAAGCACAAGTTGATCTGATCAATGTTGCTGACAAAGCTGCTAAAGTAAAAGAGGTTGTTGCTGCTGGTGCTCACATCATCGGTGTTCACACTGGTCTTGATCAACAAGCTGCTGGTCAAACACCATTTACAGATTTAGCATTAGTTGCTGAGCTTAAAACTGGCGCTGAAATTTCAGTTGCTGGTGGTGTTAAAGCTAATACAGCTGCTCAAGTACGTGACGCTGGCGCTACAATCATTGTTGCCGGTGCTGCTATCTACGGTGCTGACGATCCTGCTGCTTCTGCTGCAGAAATCACAAAAATTGCTCACGGTTAATTCCAATCATCAATAAGTAATTATTGATAAGAGTGTATAAATCCCGACTCAGTAATGTGTCGGGATTTTTTTATTTAGCGTAAGATAACGATTAAGATTTAATAAAGGAAATTAAAAATGGATCATCAAAAGTTTATTTTAGACAATTTAACACGTGTTTTAGATGCAACCGATAAAAGTAAAGCTGCTGAGTTAATTAAGTTAGTAAAAGCTTCTGGGACAACATTTATAGGTGGTGCTGGTCGTTCTTTATTGGTATCACGCTTCTTTGCAATGCGTTTAGTACATTCAGGCCACAAAGTGTTTATGGTAGGTGAGGTCGTTACACCCGCAATTAAAGAAGGTGATTTGCTTCTTTTAGTTTCTGGTTCTGGTGGAACTGCAACATTATTGCCATTTGTTAAAAAAGCAAAGGAAGTGGGCGCAAAATTGGCTGTTATTTCTATGAAAACATCTTCAGCAATGGCGGATGTTGCTGATCTAGTAGTACAAATTGGTCAAGATGATAGCTTTGCTTTAGTAAAAGGAATGCCAATGGGCTCTCAGTTTGAGCTTTCTACATTAGTATTTTTAGAAGGTGCTATATCCGAAGTGATTCATGATGAAGACTTAACTGAACAGGGTATGCGTGCGCTACATGCTAATCTGGAATAGGTTTAATTGAATTTAAAAGAAGCCCAGTTAACTGGGCTTCTTTGATGCCTACTACTTTAATTGAATTATTCGATTACTTAAAATAGATTTAACTCTTTGGCAGTTAATTGCTTATTGTGAAGTGCTGTTGCAATTAGTGCGCCATATACACCTGACTTTTCTAATAACTGTAAATCTTGTAAATTGCGAACACCGCCCGCAGCATATAGTTGATATGCTTGAGAATACTTAGTAAACTTCAGTATCGTTTCCATATCAACGCCGATATTTGCGCCTACTTTTTTCAAGCTCATCATAATTACATCTTTAGGCCATCTCTGATTATCTATTAGTAGCTCCATAGGGCCTTTATAGCCTTGCGGTAAAAAATCTAAAGATAAAATATATTTTTTATTAAATGCATCACTAAGTAATTGATATTGATCTATTTTTGATAGATTTTCACTACCAAGTACATACTTAATGTTTGTTTGTTGCAATTTATCTAATGCTGGAATATGTTGAAAACCTGCATCTAACCATATCGTTAAGTCAGGAAAAGTGTGGCAA
>CAZJUK010000140.1:0-3666 GCA_964549145.1 uncultured Methylophilaceae bacterium | reverse complement strand
AAAATAGTCAAAACCTATCTCGATAAGAAACGAAATGGGGTTGCTTTAGATTTGAATAAGGTAGATTTTCTAAACAATCCTAATAAATATATTTATGAACGCTTTACCCAAGAAGAGTTTGGATATCGCGTTTGCGCCCTTGTTCCTGATACAAATATGAAAGCAGTACGATCGCACTTCTTTTTAATCAATAATGGAAAAGTAGTTAAGCACGCCTATGATTCAGGAATGATTCCGCTTTCAAACAAATTCTGTAATATCGAAATGTTAGCCTTGGAAAGAAGCGTAAAACCGACGCCTGCTCTAGTGGTTCCTGTTATAGCAGCTCCTATAATAGTCAATGCGGCTGATGAAAGCGGCTTTAAATATATTAACTGCCAAGTAAAAGATGATGAAATATTTTTTGCTTTTAATCCAGAAAAACAGCAATTGTTACAGCAAGGTGATGGGAAACAAATTGCTAAGTTTGATATTCAAGAGCTTTCTGAAACGTATATTGTTGCCACAACCACAGATGGCCGAGTGTCTATCAACCGCATCTCAGGCACAATGCATTATCAAAATAAAGAGACAAAGTTACAGGGACATTGTAAATTAACCAGCCAACAACGATTCTAAAAAGAATTGAGCCACAAATGAGTTCGAGATAGAGTGAAGCGGCTAATCATTAGAGGGAGTTTTGATTGTAATGCATCACATTGCTGCTAATATTTTATGGTAGGCAGTAGCAGATTCGAACTGCTGACCCCTTGGATGTCGACCAAGTGCTCTAACCAACTGAGCTAACCGCCTATTGTCACTAAGCCATATTAGCGAAGGCGTGATTTTAGCCTATTGCTAGCTTGTACGCAAACAAACAAAGCTAACGATAATTGTAGATTAATCTACGTGCGATAAATCCGGTTTTTTTTCTGTGGCTAACACTTTACTAAGCAGGTCAATTGAAGCATAGCCATCTGCAGGTAATTGGTAATTAATCTGATATTCTCTAATAGCACCTTGCGTTTTTAAGCCAGGAAAACCATCAGCAAAACCTGAGTCATAACCTAATTCATTTAACTTACTTTGCAACAACTTTACTTGCACCAAGCTAAGCGCTGAACGATTAACATCCTTACCATGAATTATGGCTTGGCCTCCATCAAACTGGGTAGCTAAATGACTGACAGACAGCGCATAATTGACTGAACGATTCCAATTCATCACAACATCAAAATTAGTGGCCACCATAAAAGCGGGACCATCCCAGCCTTGTGGCATCACAATTGCCGCATTGTCTAATTGTGGCAATATACTGCCATTAGCTTGCGTAATACCCATGTGACTCCATTCACCCGTACTTTTCCTATTAAATAAACGCGCTTGCTGATAATTAAATTGTTTAGGCAAGACTACTTCAACTGCCACAGGCTCATTTTTTCGCCAACCTATCATTGATAAATAATTAGCCGCAGATGTAAACGCATCTGGCAGTGAGTTCCAAATATCAATTTTTCCATTGTTATCCCCATCAATCGCATATTGCATAAATGTTGCAGGCATAAACTGCATATGCCCCATTGCGCCAGCCCAGGAACCCCGCATAGTTTTTATATCTGCATGATGAGCTTGATGAATTTTCATGGCCTCAATTAACTGACTGCGAAAAAAACTAGCCCGCCGCCCTTCGTAGGCAAGCGTGATTAATGAAGAGGCAACATTATGCTTACCTTTGTTGCTGCCATAATTAGTTTCCAAACCCCAAAAAGCAACTAATATATTTTTAGGCACACCGTACTTTTGCTCTATGTTACCGAACAAAACTTGATGTTTTTCTAATTTTTCGCGACCATTTTCTATTCTAGATACAGTGACACGCTTTTCTAAATAATCTAAAAAAGTTGAAATAAACTCAGGTTGCGAACGATCTAAAAGTATGACATCAGATAGGAATTCTGCATTTTTAAAAGTGCGATCAATTGTTTCATCTGAAATATTATTCGCTTTTGCATCGGCTCTGACTGAAATCAACCAATCATAGAAAGTCTGATCATTGTTTGCCAAAGCAGACGTAGATAAAAACAATCCGATTAATAAAAATTGTTTAATTGTTTTGTAAAATTTCACTATACCCACTCTTGTAATTTGAATGCTTTAGCTTGAAGCCTGTTGCTTTCAAGCGTTTATTATCTAATTTTTTACCACCGTCAATTGGCGGCACAACTATATTAGAAACATTAATACCCTGTTGTTTAGCCAGCCATTTAATTACATCATATTGTAACGAAGGTGTGTCGTCAGTCACAATATAACAGTCTTCAAGAGCCTTTTTTTGCACCGATTTTTCACATAAAAAAGCGATAAAGCGCGCCGCATCGTCACGGTGAATTCTATTCGTCCATTTATTTGATGATGGCCATTTATTGATGTCTTTTGATATATTCAGTAAATTCAATCTAGTGGCACCATAAATTCCAGAAAGACGTAGTGATGTTGTTTTGCATGTCACTTTGGCTAATAGAGCTTCTGCCTCTAGCAATCGCACACCTCCAAAATCGCTTGCTTCCGCCATATCTTCTTCATCTAAAATGGCAGATGTATTTTGACCATAAACACGTGTACTAGATACAAAAAACACATGTTGTAATTTGTCATTTTTAGCTTGTGTTGTTAAAACATTGTTTAGACCCTGCACATAATGCTTTTGATAACTCTTATCAGTTCTAGCATTTGCCGCTACACAGTAGACAACAATATCAGGACAAAGGTTTTCTAAACCTTTAAGCGTCTCGATATTCGTGACATCTGCTTGTATGCATTGCATACTATATTGCATCGGTTTGTCCGAATAACGCACACCAGTGACATCAAAGTCTGCTTGCATTAACAGTTTCGCAATTTCACTGCCGAGATCGCCAAGACCAACAATAAGTGCACTATTCATTATATTTTATCGGGTTTTCTTGCAAATACTGCTGTGTAAGGAACAGCGCTACTATTGTTTTAGAATCGGTAATTTCACCTCTATGCGTCATTGCTAAACACTCGGCCAAACTTAACTCAAAGACTTCTAGAATTTCACCTTCATCTCGAGCATGCGGGCCGGCTATTAAATCTGTCGCTAAGTACATATGAATGACTTCGTTAGAATAGCCTATGCATGGGTGCTGAAGCCCTAACTTAGCCCAATGCTTTGCAACATAGCCTGTCTCTTCCTGCAATTCTCGTTGGCCAGCAAGTAAGACGTCTTCACCTAGGTCTATCTTACCTGCAGGAAACTCAATAAAAACTTGATGAAGAGGATAACGAAATTGTTTTTCAAGAATTACGTCACCATTTGATAGCATAGGCACAACAACAACCGCACCGGGATGCAACACATATTCTCGCACGCTCTTTTGTCCGTTAGACAGCCGAACTTCATCACTCTTTAGTGTTAAAAACTCACCTTCGACCAGTGTAGATGAATGCGTACATTCTTCTATTAAATCGGTTTCTTTTACATCAAAAGCAGATACCATATGCTAAATATTTGATGTGCTAAAAGTATCACATTTATTCACATCGCCCATGGTTAAACCTTGATTAAACCAATGCTTACGTTGCTTGGATGTGCCGTGCGTAAAACTATCAGGCACAGCATAGCCTTGCGCTTGTTTTTGCAAAGTATCATCACCAATGGCAGAA
>CAZJUK010000139.1:0-3717 GCA_964549145.1 uncultured Methylophilaceae bacterium | reverse complement strand
AAAAGCTCAAAATATTAAATGCTGATGATAAAAATGTATCTGACCGTGCTGTGCAAGAGGCATTTGTTTTAGTCAACGCTAACCAGGCTAAAATAAATGCACTTACATTGCAAATCAGAAACTTACGTAATAGCACGCTTTCAGTTTGGGGTGAGACACTCTCAAAATTAGCATTTTCACAAGAATTAGGACCTCAATTACAAGGCTTACTAAAGAGAAATCGTGTACTAGTTCGGGCAAGCTTGCCTCATGGAATACCTAAACCAAAAACTGGCGACACAATCACTATTTCAGCTTTAAATAATACTAACGAACCAATTACTGCTCAATATATATCTGCGGCAACCCAGGCAGACACAAATGGTTTAGGCAAGACTTTTAATTACAGTGCTCCATCAGAGAGTTTACGTCTAGGTATGCGAGTCAATGTTGAGTTAACAGGTGTAAAACAAGAGAATAGTAACGGTGTCATTATTCCAAGTGATGCAGTGGTTTGGTATGCAGGCGAACCATGGGCATATTTTAAAGAAGGTGATGCTCAATTTGTACGCAAACCAATTTCTGCAGATACTGAGCTAGATACAGGCTGGTTTAATCAAAATATTAGCGAAGACAGTCAGGTCGTCATTAGTGGCGCGCAACTTTTGTTATCCGAAGAGTTTAAATACCTTATTAAGAATGAAAATGAAGACTAACTAGTTATGATGGCCGCCATTGTAAGATTCTCTATACGCTTTTATGGCATCATTATTGGCCTTGCTTTGCTAACTGTAATTTATGGTGCATACAGTCTAACGCGCAGTAATTTAGATGTTTTTCCTGAGTTCTCTCCCAAGCAAATCATCATTCAAACAGAGTCACCAGGTTTATCTGCCGAGTTAGTAGAAAGCTTAGTGAGCCAGCCTATTGAAAATGCAATTGCTGGCACGATTGGTGTTGCAGACATGCGCTCTCAGTCTATTCCAGGCTTATCTGTGGTTACTGTTATTTTTGATGAACACACTGACATCTATCGTAACCGTCAAGTAGTTGCAGAACGCTTAAGCACACTAGCCAATCAAATACCAAAAGGCATTACACCGAATATCACCCCATTAACTTCATCAGCCAGTACAGTGCTTGGCTTTGGACTTTCGTCCAAACACAGGAACTTAATGGAACTGCGCACCATCGTCGATTGGACTATCGTGCCACATTTACTCTCCATTTCTGGCGTTGCTGATGTAAACGTATTTGGCGGTGAAGTACGTCAATTCCAAGTGCAAATCGACCCTGAAAAACTAGTGTTATACCAACTTAATGTTAATGATGTCGTTAAAGCTGCACAACAAGCAACAGGTGTGAGTGGTGCGGGTTATATTCAAAATAGAAATCAACGCATTATCATTAATACCCAAGGCCAAACCAGCACGCCTGAAACTTTGGCAAAAGCAGCTATCGTGCAAAGAAATGGCATAACGATTAAGTTAGGCGACATAGGCAGAGTCGTTGAAGGTGCTGCTCCGTCTATCAGCGCTGCAGCCATTAATGAAGAAGAAGGTATTTATTTGTCCGTGCAAGGACAACTTGGTGCGAACACGCATGCAGTGACACTTGCCATTGAGGCTGCATTACAAGAACTCAAACCAACGCTTGCTGTTGAACAAGTGCAATTACATGAAGGCCTATTCAGACCAGCTAACTTTATTGAAACAGCGATAGAAGGTGTACGTGCTGACATTTTAATTGGATCAGTATTAGTCATTACTATTCTGTTCTTGTTCCTGTTTAATGTACGTACAGCATTTATTTCTGCAACTGCTATTCCACTCTCTTTACTCAGTGCCATTGTTGTTTTAAGTTACTTTCAAATTGGTCTAAATATAATGGTGTTAGGTGGCCTAGCGATTGCATTAGGCGAGGTAGTTGATGATGCCATTATTGATACTGAAAATATTTTCAGACGATTAAAAGAAAACCGCTTATTAGCTAACCCTAAACCTATTTATCAAACTGTATTTGAAGCATCGATGGAAGTACGTAGCTCTGTCGTTTACGCTACCATCATTGTGGCATTAGTATTCATGCCCTTGCTGACACTAAGCGGCGTTGCTGGCAAGTTATTTGCGCCGCTTGGAGTTGCCTATATTACTGCGATTGTTGCATCACTTTTAGTGGCGCTTACCGTTACTCCTGCTCTTTGCTACATTTTGCTAGGCAAGGCAAAACTGAATACTGAAGACTCGCCAATTATTAAAACAATTAAAACAAGTTATATTCGCTTATTGCATCGCATAGAAAGAAATTACAAAGCAGTACTAAGTGTGAGTTTTATTTTGATTGCACTAGGTTTAGGCATATTGCCATTATTTAAGAGTCAATTTATACCTGCTTTGCATGAAGGTCATTTTATTATGCATATGACTGCTGTACCCGGGACTTCTGAAAAAGAATCTTTAAGATTGGGTAAAAAAGTGTCGGCGGTATTACGTAAAATTGAGGGTATAAAGTCAATCACGCAATGGGTTGGCCGCGCACCTAATGGTGCAGATACTTTTGGCACACATTACAGTGAATTTGAAATTGAAATAGGCACACTCTCTGGCGAAGCTCAAGACCGAATTCTCGCAGATATTCGTGAAGAATTAGCAGGCGAAGCTGTAGACCAAGATGGTGATGGCGTGGCAGAAATTGGTTTTGTTGGTGTTAACTTCGCTATTAATACATTTTTAACAGAACGTATTGAAGAAACCATTTCTGGTTATGCTGCATCGACTGTAATCAATGTGTTCGGTAATGATTTAGATGCACTAGACAGAGACGCGCAAAAAATTGCAGCATTAGTTAACAACATTGCTGGTGCAGAAGACGTGCTTGTGCAATCGCCGCCTGGCACGCCACAGGTAGTGGTGAGATTACGTCCTGATAAATTATCAATCTGGGGATTGCAAACGGCTGATGTATTAAACACGCTACGGGCCTCTTATCAAGGCGTGTCCGTTTCGCAAATATACCTTGGTAGCCGCGTTATTGGCCTAAGTGTAGTAATGGACCATGAAGCCAGTGATGATATTGGCGATATTAATAACATCCCTTTATTCAACCCTGAAGGTCGGTTACTACATCTGAAAGATGTTGCATTTATTAACCAAGAAAATGGCCGTTCTAAAATCTTACATGCTAGTGCGAAGCGCATCCAAACTATAACTGCTAATGTAGAAAATCGTGGTGTAGAGAGCTTTAATCAGGAAATTAAAAAACGCATCAAAAAAGAGATTAGCTTACATCAAGGAAATTATTTAGAATTTACTGGTGAAGCAAAAGCCAATGCGCAATCAAGAGAAGATCTCGTCGTACACTCTTTACTTGCAAGTGTTGCAATATTTCTCATGCTTTACGTGGCATTTGGAAGATTACGCAACCTGTTACTCACTTTTGCAAATTTACCATTTGCTCTTATCGGCGGTGTGATTGCTGCTTTATTTACCGGTGGCTGGATTTCTTTAGGTTCACTGGTTGGTTTCGTGACTCTTTTCGGTATTACATTGCGTAACTCAATTATGATGGTTTCACATTTCCAACATTTAGTCGATAAAGAAGCCTGTGTATGGAATTTAGAGACTTGCATTCGTGGCTCCACCGAAAGATTGCCATCGATACTAATGACAGCATTAGTCACTGGCTTAGGTCTATTGCCACTAGCAATTGGAAGTGGACAACCGGGCCGCGAAATTGAAG
>CAZJUK010000138.1:0-3789 GCA_964549145.1 uncultured Methylophilaceae bacterium | reverse complement strand
GATGTTGAGTCAGATTTGCCATGAATTTTTTAATTATTGATTTGTGGAAGCGAAGAAATTAAATCCATTATAGCAAAACAATTGTTAATTTTTGATGTATTTAAAGCAGGTAATTTTAAACCCTAAAGACATTTAGCAGAATATTGGTAATTTAATAAGGTTGAGTCTTGTGTTTTTCTAAGGCCCATTCTGTATGCTCTCTAACCAACACATTAGGATCACTTTTTCTTGAGAGTAATGCTTGAATAACTTCGGGTGAACTGTTTGCATTCCCTAGCCCGACAGCAATGTTGCGTAACCATTGTATATAACCTATGCGATAGATTGCACTGCCTGCCATTTTCTGTTTAAACATTTCTTCATCCCAGCTGAAGCATTCAATTAAACTAATGCTATCTAAGCCATTTCTTATTTGAAAGTCGTCATCTTGCGTAATTTCTGCAAATTTATTCCAAGGACAAGCTAATTGACAATCGTCACAACCATAAATACGATTACCAATAAGTGATCTGAATTCAATTGGGATCGCAGTTTTTAATTCAATTGTTAAGTATGAAATGCAGCGTCTCGCATCGACTTCATACGGTGCTATGATCGCTTGAGTAGGGCAGATATCAATACAAGATGAGCAAGAGCCACAGTGATTAGGCTCTGGTAAATCTGTGGGTAAAGGCAAGTTAGTATAAATTTCCCCTAAAAAGAACCATGAGCCATGATCTTTGTTGATTAGCAGTGTGTGCTTGCCGCGCCAGCCTAGACCAGCTTTCTCTCCCAGTGCCACTTCAAGTACAGGTGCGCTGTCAGTAAATACGCGATATTCAAATTCTTTAGATATGGCTTTGATTGCATCACAAAGTTTCTGTAATTTATTTCGCATTACTTTGTGATAATCACGGCCCAATGCATATCTCGAGATAAAAGCACTATCATCGTCGTTAATTGTTTCCCAGCTATCTTTGGCTTGGGGTGGTTTGTAATCGAGGCGAACAGAAATAACACTTAATGTATTTGGCACTAAATCTGCAGGGCGAGTGCGTTTTGTGCCGTGTTTTGCCATATAATTCATATCACCATGAAAGCCCTTATTGATCCAGTCTTGGTGTTTTGCTTCGGCGTCGGTCAAATCGATATCGCTGATGCCTATATCAGAAAACCCAATATCCAAGCCCAAGCGTTTGATGTCAGCGGTAAGCTGGGCAAAGTCGTTGCTAGAGAAGGCATTTGTTGTCATGGGTGAACATTTTACACTTGAATTAATTGATGAGGCGGCGACATTGCAAGCTGGACAAGTGTTTTCGCGCACATTACAGGCTGGTTTAGTAATTTATTTGCATGGTGATTTAGGTGCAGGGAAAACTACATTTGTACGTGGGATATTGCAAGGGCTAGGTTTTTTAGATCGAGTAAAGAGTCCTACTTATACGTTAGTTGAACCTTATGTAATTTCTAATTATAATATATATCATTTTGATTTATATAGATTTAATGATATATACGAATGGGAGTCAGCAGGTTTTAGAGAGTATTTTAATGATGCTAGTATATGCATAATAGAATGGCCAGAAAAAGCTGATGGCATACTGCCTAAGCCTGATATTGATATCAATTTAAGCCTTCAGCTACCCAACAGTAGACTGCTGGAAATTATTAAGCAGTAGTTCTTTATTAAGGCAAACTTAAAAGGAAGTGTTCTGAAAAGTTTTTTTACTAAATTAGTAATAATTTTTGCACTTGTTGGCATTTCGCCACAAGTTTTTTCTGCAAATAGCGTGACAGCCGCTCGTGTTTGGCCAGCGCAAGACTATACGCGAATAGCTTTAGAATCTAATGTACCGTTTAAATATCAATTGCTAATACTTCAAAACCCTGACCGCATAGTGCTTGATATTGAAAATATAAAACTTAGCGAAGTGTTAAGAACCTTATCTACCAAAATTGATCTAGACGATCCATATATCAAATTCGTAAGAACATCACAATTTCAGAAAAATGTGGTGCGTGTTGTAGTAGATTTAAAAACGGAAGTTAAGTCGAATGTGTTCTCATTAAAACCAGCAGGCGAATACCAGCATCGTTTAGTGTTAGATATCTATCCATTGCAAGACCCTTTAGTAGCATTATTAGATAGCTTAGATGGCGATAATAAGCAGCAATCAAAGCATATTATAAAGACAATGCCTAATCAAGAAAAGACAACAAACACTAGCAAAAGTACCAAAGGTAAAGATTACTCTCGAAACCTAAAGAATCGAGTGATTACGATTGCAATTGATGCTGGTCATGGTGGTGAAGACCCCGGTGCGCGCGGTGCAAAAGGTAGTCGTGAAAAAGATATTACACTAGCAATCGCTAAGATTTTAAAAGCCAAAGTTGATAAAATTCCAAACATGCGTGGTGTATTGATACGTGATGGCGATTATTTTGTCCCCCTACGAGGGCGCGTGGTTAAAGCACGCAAACTCAAAGCTGATTTATTTGTTTCTATTCATGCGGATGCCTTTACTAAACCATCAGCAAGTGGCTCGTCCGTGTTCGCATTATCGCAACGCGGCGCAACCAGCTCGACCGCGCGATATTTAGCCAAAAAAGAAAACCAATCTGATTTAATCGGGGGTGTGAGTTTGAAAGATAAAGAACCTATACTGAAAAAGACTATATTAGATTTGCAGCATACGGCCACTATTAATGACAGTATTAAATTAGGTAGAATTGTTCTTACAAATATTGGTAAAATTAATAAATTACATAAAAAACATGTCGAGCAAGCCGGGTTCGCAGTATTAAAGTCACCTGATATCCCTTCTATTTTAATAGAAACGGCTTTTATTAGTAACCCTGCAGAAGAGCGTAAACTAAATAATAAAGCGCATCAGGCAAAGCTAGCTGACTCAATACTATTAGGTATTACAAAATACTTTTCTTCCAATCCGGCATTGGCAAAATATTAAAAAATACGATTGAATGACGCAAGCTAATCCACATTTAAATTTACAAGACAAAATTGATATTGAGTTAGTTAATTCATACCTCTATCAATCAAGAGTTGCTGTTTATTGCAGCTCATGTGTTGTGATTTATTTAGCTGCAAGTTTTTATCAACTCACCGACATAAAGAATATATTGATTTGGGTGGTTGTCACTCTAACTATCAACCTATTGATTGTATTAACATCTTTTCAGTTTAACTTAGATACCCCGACTTATAAAATCAGCTTCTTTAAAAGTCGGCAGCAATTTTTACATATGCTTTCTGGGTTTTCTTGGGGTGCAGCATTCTTTTTGCTTCTTGATCCTCGATCACCGCAAGCAAGCGATTATCGTGTAGTTGCCGTTGTTGCTATTATTATTGCGCTTTCAGCGACAACTAAAGCTGCTTCGTTGCGTGGCTTAGTTAACTTTCTTGTGGCCGTCATGGCCGTCTCTTCAATTTTCTTTATTTCTAATTTTCAAATTTTTGCATGGTGGCTTTTTGGTTTAATTGGTTTGATTTTTGCGACCTATTTATTTGGAAGAATAAGTAATAAGCATATTGTTGGCCAAATTGAAAGTAGGTTGTTGAACGAGTCTTATGTTGAAGAATTGCAAACGATGAATGCAAAAATAGAAACAGTCAATCAAGATTTCATTACCAGGCATCTTGAGTTTCAGGAAATACAAAAACAACTCCAGCTTTTCGCATCAAATGACTCATTGACCGGCTTGTTTAATCGACGTTATATTCTTGAACGTATCGAAGAAAAGCTGCCTGAAATCAAGCGACATCAATTAGATTGTTGCTTTGTGATGATA
>CAZJUK010000137.1:0-3793 GCA_964549145.1 uncultured Methylophilaceae bacterium | reverse complement strand
TATTATTAAAGATGAAGACAAAGTCCGCGTGCTGGCATTACTGCCAGAGTTGCCAGAGGCTATGAAGGGCCGTTTTGAAGGTGAGTATGGCTTAAGCACTTATGATGCAGCAGCGCTCACCTCTAGCCGTGATGTGGCTGATTATTTTATGAAGACTATTGCTGCAGGTGCAGCAGCTAAGCCAGCGGCTAATTGGATAATGGGTACACTCACAGCTAAATTAAACGCTGAGGAAAAAACCATTGTAAGTTCGCCAATAACAAGTGTAACGCTGGCGGAATTACTCACGCGTATTCAAGATAATACGATTTCAAATAATGCAGCAAAACAAGTATTTGAGGCGCTTTGGGCTGGTGAAGGTGATGTTGATGCCATTATTGCTGCTAGAGGTTTAAAACAAGAAACAGACGCTGGGGCAATAGAGGCGCTTGTTGATGAAGTGCTATCTTCCAATAAAAATATGGTAGAAGAATTTAAGGCAGGTAAACAAAAAGCATTTAATGCGCTAGTTGGCCAAACCATGAAAGCGTCAAAAGGTAAGGCTAGTCCTGCACAAGTTAATGAAATGCTGAGAAAGAAACTTAACTTAAACAATTAGCAAATACTATTTTTCAGAATTGGCTTTTTTCAGCACAATAAAACGTATTTTTTCAGCAGCGTAACGCTCTTTTATATTTTCTAAATTATTTTCGTAATCAGATATTTTCTTAGCTAGTTTAGAAGACTCAGCCTTTGATAGTTTTATTTCAGTTTTTAAATAGTCAGGCAAAGGCTTATTCTTTTTAAGAGCACCTTCTGCTTTGACTTGATTGCGCGCTGTTCTGCCATCTGCATTTTCTTTTTGTACATTTAACGCCTGTAATGTTGCTTGAGTTCTTTCTAAGTTGCGATCACGCGCTAGGTCGATTTCTTCAGCGTTGGTATAAGAAGCAAGTAAAATATTGTCTTTACGTTGTTGAGCCAGATTTTCTTTGTTTAACTGGGTATTCTCATCTTCATCTGTTTTATTTGAATGACTTTTTAAAGCAATTCCTTGTTTATTCATTTCTTGGTTGCGCTTACCAGCGCGGTCTGCAGGCAGTTTGTCTTCATAATGAGTGATGCCTTTGCTATCAACCCATTTTACAATCTTTCCAGCAGCAAGCACCTGATTAGTAAAGGCGAAACTGATAAGCAGTACCAAAGAAAGTGATTCATTTTTTAACATACCATTTAACGTCCATATTTATCTCTATATTGTTTAATGTTAAGCAATGTATGTGCCATTTCTGGCTGAGTATGAATTCGGCTTTCAATATAGTTGAGTAAATCACTTAGGTTTGCAATCACACAGATAGGTATCTTATGGTCAAGTTTTACTTCTTCTACTGCAGATAATTCGCTAAAGCCTTTTTCTTGGCGGTCAAGCGCTATACTTACGCCACATGGAATGGCATTATGCGCATTTATTAATGTGACAGACTCACGTACAGAAGTGCCAGCAGAGATTACATCATCGATGATAAGCACACGACCATTTAAATCAGCCCCTACCGTTGTGCCGCCTTCACCATGGTCTTTTTTTTCTTTCCGATTGTAAGCAACAGGCAAATTTCTGCCTCTTTTTGCAAAGGCAATGGCAATACTCGTCGCTAATGGGATGCCCTTGTAAGCCGGGCCAAATAACATATCGAATTCGATACCTGATTTTTCAATACTATTGGCGTAAAATTCACCTAGCTTTAATAAGCTATCTCCATCACTAAATAAGCCCGCATTAAAAAAATATGGGGTAATGCGGCCTGCTTTAGTTCTAAATTCACCAAATTTAAGCACCTGCTTTGAAAGGCAAAAGTTGATAAAGTCTTGTGACAAATTTTGGTTAGTAACTGACATAAATTAGATAATTAAGGAATTAAATGCGTATTATAACGTTGAATTTAAATGGAATTCGCTCTGCCACTAAGAAAGGTTTTTACGAGTGGGTGCAAAAAATGCAGGCTGATGTGCTTTGTTTGCAAGAATTGAAAGCGCAGGCGGCTGATTTATCTGAGCAAATGCAAGCGCCGGCAGGATATTCCGGTTACTTTCATTATGCGCAGAAAAAAGGCTATAGTGGCGTTGGTATTTATAGCAAACAGCCTGCAGATGAAGTCATTGAAGGTTTAGGCATAGAAGCCATAGATGATGAGGGCCGCTACCTGGAGTGTAGGTTTGGTAATTTAAGTGTGGTGTCGCTATATTTGCCGAGTGGGTCAAGCCGGGAAGAGCGTCAAGCATTTAAATTTAAAGTGATGACACACTTCATGCTTCATCTAGAAAAGTTGAAAAAATCTGGACGTGATGTAGTTATTTGTGGAGATTGGAATATTGCTCATCATGAAATTGATCTTAAAAACTATAAAGGAAATAAAAAGAATTCTGGTTTTTTACCGGAGGAGCGTGCCTGGCTAACAGATTTATTTGATCGTGTTGGTTGGGTTGATGTGTATAGGAGCTTGCAAGCGGATACTACTGGTGAAAGTTATACATGGTGGAGTAATCGCGGGCAGGCCTGGGCAAAAAATGTAGGATGGCGTATTGATTATCAGATCGCCACGCCAGCATTTGCAAGCAAAGCAGTTGAAGCACAAGTATATAAAGAAGAGCGGTTTAGTGACCATGCGCCACTTATTGTTGATTATAAATAATTATTAAACACAGCAATACTGCTTCAATGTTTAGACATAGAATTTTTTTTGTAAGTAAATTTATTTTTAAACGACTAACTGACGTAACTGAAATTTTGACTGTTACAACTTGCTAATATTTATTGTTATAAATTCTAATTCTAAAAAGGAAATATCATGGCTACTCAAACATCATCAACTTCAAAAGGCGCATTACTTGCAGTCGGTGCAGCAGCATTAATCTTAGCAGGCTGTGCTAGCGGTGGCAGTCCAAATACAGCATCAAGTGGTGAATTAGTTCACTGCGCTGGCTTGAACTCATGTAAAGGTTCTAGCGATTGCAAAACTGCTGAAAATGCATGCAAAGGCCAAAATGTATGTAAAGGTCATGGCTTCTTAGCAATGACAGCGGATGACTGCTCAACAAAAGGCGGAAAAATCATTTAAAGTAGTAACTGCGCTGCTTTAAATAACTGCCATAAATCACAGGCTAATATTAATTTAGAGCAGCGTTATTACTATGAAAAATCAATCTACGCATAAACAATCAAAAACTTATCAATCAAAGCAAGACAAAATATTACCTAATTTAGGCTTTGGTTTAGGTCTACGGACAGACCATTATCACGCAATTTTAGACACAAAACCAACTGTCGATTGGTTTGAAGTGTTGTCTGAAAATTACATGGTGCCAGGTGGTAAACCCTTGAATTTCTTAGATCGAATTTGCGCTGAATACCCTGTTGTTATGCATGGCGTTTCGTTATCTATTGGTTCTACAAACTCAATGGATAAAACTTATCTAAAAGAGCTCAAAAAATTAGCTGACCGTGTACAACCCGCTTGGATATCTGATCATTTGTGTTGGACTGGGGTGCATGGGAAAAACGTACATGACCTTTTACCTTTGCCTTACACGGAAGAGACCGTTAAACATGTAGTTGGGCGTGTGAAGGTAGTGCAAGACTATTTAGGTCGTCAGCTACTATTAGAGAATGTTTCTAGCTATGCTAGTTATATTGATTCCTCCATGACCGAATGGGAGTTTATAACTGAAATTTCAAATCAAGCAGACTGTTTGTTACTACTAGATATAAATAATATTTATGTTAGCAGTTTTAATCATCAATTTGACCCTAAAGATT
>CAZJUK010000136.1:0-3833 GCA_964549145.1 uncultured Methylophilaceae bacterium | reverse complement strand
AAGAAAAAGCAGTAGATGAAATAGCCAAAGAGCTAGTGAACCCCAATACACCATTAGCCACTTTGAATTTCAAATTTCAATATCGCGACTTCAAAGGTGATTTTCCTGGAGCCGATAGTCAGGGCGGAACCACATTATTAGTGCAGCCCAGCTTGCCTTTTCCTCTCGATAACAGTGATCTGGTTTTATTTCGGCCTGCTATTCCCTAAGTTTATGAATTGATTTATATAGAATTAATAAAAGATTTATCTTTATCTTTTTATTGGTAGGTGTGCCGTGAGTGTGCCACAGCTAGGAATGAAAAAAGCCCCACATCGCTGTGAGGCTTTTAAAATTGGTTCCCCAACCTAGGCTCAAACCCGGGGCACACGGATTAACAGGCCATTGCTTGATTAAGCTAAATTCAAAACCGCTTCCTTAAGCAAGCCGTGCAATGCAATCACGTTGCTTTCATGATTCACGCTATCAGTGCTCCAGATACTTCGCACACCAGCATCTACTAAGCATTGATTGGCATCGCCGCCAAAGAGTGCATGAGTAACTAGAATATCAACATGTGTTGCCTGCATTGATAAACATTTCTTGATTGCTACGGCTAATGTTTGCCCACTGCTAGCAACATCATCAACGATGATAACAGCACGTCCTTTTAAGTTTATCTTTGGGAAGGTGATCTCAACTTTTCTGTCACCACTGCGTACTTTATTACAGACTCCGTATTGCCATCCATAGGGTTCTGCAACTCTTTTTACCCATTGTTCTGCTTCGTTATCTGGGGCTAGTAGCAAAGGGTTTTTAAAGCGCTCTTGTAAGAACGTCGTCATGAGTGATGTGGCGCTAAGGCTTATAGCATTTTTTGTGGTTATGGCTTGTGCTAAATACTTTATGCGATGCAAGTGTGGATCGACAGTGATGATATTATCAAATAGCTTTGCTAGAAAATCCCCAATGATGGTTTGACTAATAGCTTCACCTGAGTGAAAGGCAATGTCTTGTCGCATATAACAAACATAAGGAGCAACAAGTGTGAGCGTTTTTGTCCCTAGTTGGCGAGCCGTTTTTGCTGCAAGTAAAAGTTCTATTAATTTTTCATTTGGCTGATTAAGACTGCGGCAGATAATGACGTGTTTGGGTAATTTTGCAGGCAGTGTTAGTTTGATTTCACCATCAGGAAAACGATGACATTGTATTATTTGGCATGGAATGTCCAAAGCGTTTGCCAGTTGTTGTGCTTGCGCCTGATAATCATCAAAACTTAGAACTATCATCTCTTTCAAGGTCAGAAATCTACAAAGGTTTTTGGTATTTGTTCTGTCTTACCAATTAAGTAGCCGCTATCATGATCAGATAGTTCGAGTGAGAATTTATAGTCAGCAGAAAACTCTGAATAAATGCGATAGAGTGATTCTCCTTTTTTTACTTTATCCCCTAGTTTTTTAAATAGATCGACACCTGCACCTTTATCCATTGGCGCACCTGCGAAACGTGCAATGTGCGCCATCTGCAAATTATCAATATTAACAACAACGCCATTTGCTGGTGACAATACATCGTGCTTTAGTTTTCCAAGCTTGTGTTGCTGAGTTTGCTCACCTTGCACTTGGATAATTGTGTTCATCATATCCAGTGCGCGACCAGAGTCTAGTATGTCTCGTGCAATTGCTAAGCCTTTGCCGCCGCGGACATCAGGATCAAACTCTAAGATGCGCCCAGCAAGCCGTAATGATTTCTGTCGCAGATCCATTGGCGCATCAGGTGCGTTTTGTAACACCTGCATGACATCACGGCATTCGAGTACAGGCCCGATACCAGAACCGATTGGCTGCCGACCATCGGTGATGACAACTTCTAAATGTATGTTGAGTTGATCAGCGACAAATTCAAACAATTTGCGCAAGCTTTGTGCCTGTCGCATGTGGCGTACTTTTGCTGTTGGCCCTACGGGAATATCGATTAATAAATGGGTTGCACCAGCGGCAAGTTTTTTAGACAAGATAGAAGCGGTCATCTGGCTAATTGAGTCAATGCCAAGTGGACGTTCGACTGCAATCATGATGTCATCCGCTGGGGATAAATCTGCTGTTCCACCCCAAGCAATGCATGCGCGATGCTTTCGAACAATGTCATGTAGTTTTTCTATGTCGAGCTTAACATTTGCCAACACTTCCATGGTGTCTGCAGTGCCAGCTGGAGAAGTAATGGCACGACTGGACGTTTTGGGTATTAGCATACCATGTGCTGCGACGATGGGTACGACTAGCATTGAGGTGCGATTGCCAGGAATACCGCCAATGCAGTGTTTGTCCGCAACCAAAGGTTCATTCCAATCTAATTTCTTGCCTGAATCCAGCATGGCACGTGTTAGATATGCAACTTCATCACGATCCATATCAGTTTGCCCTGAGGCAACCAGAAAAGCAGCAATTTCTGTTTTTGAATAGCGCATTTCAGTAATGTCACTGATGATGTTGGTAAAGTCGTCCTGATTGAGTCGCTCACCTTCAATTTTGCGACGCACTGCATTCATTGATGATGGTGCTTCAGCGTGTTCAATACTAACCAGTCGGCCTTCTTTTACGTCTAGTTTAGCAAAGGCTTGTTCTGATAAGCCCAAATCATTTGGATTCACAATGCTGCAATCATCAACCACATTGAGTACCGCGAGAACACGCTGTCCGTTAGCACATATCTTTACTTTGGAAAGTGCTTGAAAGCCTTCTGCACGATAAAGTTCGCAGTCGCGATGCAAGTAGGCAACATTCTCACGGTAAGTATCAATACCTAGGCGTCGAACTCGCAGAGTATTTTTTTCGGCAGTAGTTTTGATTGCTGCTTTTGTCTTTTCTATCATATGTATTGTCTTATTACCTCACATTTTTGCGATCAAATGAGATGCTTCGCATGTTTTTTATATAGTATAGAATAAAATTGCTGAAATTAACTTAATGTCTTAATCTAGTTTCCACACTTTACATATGCAATTCATGATAACTAGTTATTTAATGAGTCACAATTTTTATGTTCAAAATGGAGAGCTATGCTCCTAGGGACAAGATTAATTGCTTACTATCAGGGAAATAATCACTAGGTCAGAACAATGTTTTGTTTAATTAAACATGCACATAAATTATTTGGTACACATAATCACTATATGCTTTTTTGGGTTTTGGTGAAGCCGAAAACTACCCATCAAAGCTAGAAGCACATCGCTAATCTCTAGATAAATAACTTTTCTAAACCTAAGAAAAAGCCCAGAGATTATCTAAACTTGACTTGATTGGTTGCCCGAACTGGAATTGAATCAGTGAAACGTGGATATTCAGTGACTGGAGGTAATTGATTTAAATAAAGTTAAAACATTAGCTTTGCTAATAATCTTCGATTAATTGTTGTATTGTTTTGAATATTTTATACGTGTAAGGCCGTATCCCAAAAATTTAATTTTTAGTGTAGAGTATTAGCATATTAATGATAAATTATATTTACAGAAAACATATAGTTAACTTTTTGGTTCTAATGCTTGTGTGTTTGCAGGTGTTATTACCGTTAATACATGCGCACCCAGTTGGCTCACAACTTGGAAAGATTGTTGATGGTTTTCATATACATAGTAAGGTAGGTAGTACTTTAGTTTCGAACAATTTTTCGGTTATTCAACATCAAGATAATATACATGATGTCGTTGGAGTGCCTAATGCTAACGAAACAGAAGAATTAGTTTTACCAAAAATCGTATTATATTGTTTATTTATTGTTGCCATACTTAGTTCCGTTTTAGCTATAGGCAAACATATACAGTTTGAACAGCTACTTACTAAACGACAATACCCCTC
>CAZJUK010000135.1:0-4007 GCA_964549145.1 uncultured Methylophilaceae bacterium | reverse complement strand
GTTATCTCATCCTGAGAAACCTGACGAGTAAGGTAAGATTTTAGCATTAAATACAAAACTTTTTTAAAACTTGAAAATTCTGACACATTCGCAAATACTTGATGATTGTTTTCTGAATATGAGCAATTAACCATTAGAGATGACCTATCTACGCTTTAAGATCTCATTAACTTTTTCAATAGCAGTACTTCCAATTATTACTATTGCTAAAGTCCTAATGCAGTAAGTCCAAGGTCACGGAGAGACTCGAACATCGCCTTCAATCCGTTACTATTACTAGATCTTTGAATATTGTATGTTATTTTTGTACGTTTTTTATTTCACTTGGTTTTTTTAAAACAACTCACTATAGGAAGAAATTAGAACAATCAAATTAGTATTGATATATATTTTAGCAATGCGGATTGAAAACCCGTGTGTCACTGGTCCGATTCCTGTTCAGGCCACCAATCAAATTAAGCTCAGATAAATTCTGGGCTTTTTTTTATAAATGGGTAACGAATCATTATTCAAATATTTTTCACCTACCTCGAGCTGGAGCTTTTGATTCTTAGAAGCCCGCTATTCGCTCGAATACCCAAAAACAGCTAACACTGCCAATTAAATAAGCAGACACTATTATTGCCTGACGCGAACCTAATATTTTTTGGAATTGGTTTTTTGCAATGGCTATTAACAGCAGCACACTGCCGATAAATACTAACTGCCCCACTTCAACACCCACATTAAAAAATAATAATGCTAAGGGAATAGAAGTTTGTGGCAAGCCGACTTCCGCTAAAGCGCCAGCAAACCCCAACCCATGTAACAGACCAAAAACAAAAGCAACAAGCCAAGGTTGACGCACGGTAAAACTATTACCTCCGCGTTGCTGTCGTAAAATCTCTACGGCTACAAACACAATCGATAAGGCAATAATCGCTTCGACAGGTGGTCCAGGTAGTTGAATAATTCCGAAAGTCGCTAGCGCCAGCGTGATTGAATGAGCAAGAGTAAATGCAGTCACAGTGATTAATAAGCGGCGATTGCCAGTAACGATCAGTAATAGCGCCAGCACAAACAGTAAATGATCGAAACCCGTCAGTATATGTTCGATGCCTATTACGGTATAAGTACTCACTACCTCCATTGATCCAGGGCTAGCAGTAAATATAAACTGTGGCTCAACCGGCAGAATACGCTCAAGTTGCTCACTCCCATCACTACGCTCAACGCGCACCAGAACATCAATACCGGTTATCGATAAATCACTAAATTTAATCGGCTTACCTTCCAGTCCACCAGGCACAATCACCTGCCAGCGTTGGGTGACAGCCCCCATACTAAAGATACTGCTGGGAGTTGCTCGTTCTTGCGTACCTAACGGAAAAACAGGACGGGTCTTCAGAGTTGTGTCTGCATCTAACGCGGGCACTTTCCATAAGACGTCGTAGTTTTCCGCATCAATTTGCTTGAGCTGCAAATACGCTGGTTTAAAAACATCTGCTTGTGCAGGTAGAGCAAGTAGCAACAAAAATAAAAGACAACCCAACCTCATCGCTGTTCCTTGGCCGTAATTTTTATGTCATATAATTCCTGCAACTGTGTGACGTAATCATCGGCCGCCTGCAGGCGACGATCATTTTCCCAATCTCGTTCAACATCAGCACGAACATCCACCAGAGTCGCTGCGCGTCCTGGGGAGTAATTAGTCACACGCACTAAATGCTGGCCGTAACCTGAACGCACTGGTCCTTGCCAACTGTTAACAGGCAAGAATTGTAGTGCTGTCGCAAAGTCATCGCCAAAATCAGTCGATAAACGGTTCACATCAATCTTATTAATAACAGAGGGTAACAACGAACGGTCACCGACTGCAGAAGCATCAGATCCGGCAAGTAGTTGTTCCTGCGCGGCAGCAATATCAATATCTAATTTCTCGCCGTGCCTAACTGGGTCAAACAACACCTGTTCAAAACCCAGAGTAGCGGGCAGCGCATACCGGTTGGCATGTGTGCTCAAATACTGGTTAAGGTCCGCATCGGTAGCGGCCGCTTGATTGACCGACTCTTCCGTAAGCACGCCAATTTTTTGCAACACGCGTCGACGTATAACATTGTCATTACGATCTAGGCCCATTGCCACGCCTTCACGAAAAAGCATTTCTTCACGAATATAGTTATCGATAATACCTTTTAATTCTTTCGAGCTAGGCGGCCTCTTTCTCGCAGTTTGATGCCGTTGAACAAGACTTAGAACGGTTGCTTCGCTGACAACAATTCGTCGATTGTCGCCGTCATTGTCTGACACCATGTTATATAAAAAGAATATCCCTAAGCCGATTAAGAAAAAATGCAGTAAGGGTTCACGAATCAATGTACGCAACTTAACACCTTATCGGACAAAATAATGGGCGAAATTTTCTTTGCCCATGTATGTTGTAGCACTTATCAATCTCAACGTAATTAATGAGGGTTATACCAAATAGGCGATGTGACTGCGCGTTCCTGCTGAATCATCTCAACTACAGGGTCCATTGTTTCCTGAAATGCTAACGCATCAAATGCCACCCAGCGTGGTGTTGGAATTTCCAAGACGCGAGCGTAATAAAAAGCACGCTGAGCAGGGTCGAAATCAGGGTCGGTAAAGCTGCCAACAAATTCAGTAGCACCAATAGAATTGGTGTAGGTAGCCGTAGATAAATCGACGGTATTGCCCACTGGAGTTAGCTTGCCATTCTCCTCTTTACGTCTTTTAGTTTCACTCCAAGCAACGTTAAAAATACGCTCGTAGGTCTCGCCTTTGTCGTCAACCCAGCCCTTAATAATTTGCATGGAATCAAGATTGGCATTAAGCGGGTCTTTCATTGCCGAAAATAAGAAGGTGGGTGCATGACCATCTTCAGAGGGTTTCAAATCTCCACCCATAGGCACGCCTTTGGCATAACCTGTTTGAACTAAAGTATCAGCAACCGCATCACTCGTTTTAAAATCATAGCCAGCAAATAAACGAATTGAAATACGGGGACCAGACGATGCATAGACTTCGCGACGTTTCATGGCATCCCATATAGCCTCGCGGGAATTAGCTGTGGCCCAAACGCCGGTTACTCCTGCTGCTAAAATGGTCCAATCACGTCGAGTATAGTCACCTTCTTGCTTATAAATTTCATTCCAGCGTCCTGCACGTGGAGGACCAGAGTAACCAAATTTACCGTAAAAATTATCTTCCTGCCCACCCATCGACAAGCCATTATGAGTATCGGTACCAGACACCATGCCTATTTTAAAAGGATTAGCACCAAAATGATCCTGTAATTTCAAGCCATTTTTTAATGCTTCTCGCGCATATTCTGTATTAATTTGACCGGGCTCTTTAGCCTTGCCATCTAAATTACCAGTATCCCAAACACCGAAGCTGGCGTATTCGTCAGTGGGTGATAATCCGGGATGCGCTTCGCTTTGCCCTTTATATTGAAACACTTCATACAGCACTTCCCAGCGGGCACGGTCTTGCGCCCATTTTTGGGTCATTGGCTCGCCGTTATAACGCTTCAGGTCAAACATCTGACCATTTGATAAATTACCATTGTGTGGAATCGCCAACACTTGACCGCCCGTTTTAGTCTCCCAGTCAGCCAACCATTTCCAAAGACTTTCAGGGTCAGAGCCCGAGACGGCCGGATCAGCACTAACAAACGTTGTGAGTGGTGGATATATACGCGTTTTGTCGGCACCATCGCGGAAGATTACGTTGCGGTGTAGATTGTTGCCGTCCACACCGTTTGAAGTCCACTCGTAAGCAATGAACGCTGTAAATTTACCAGGCTCATTGTATTTTTCCATAATATCGACAGTCTTTTTCCATGCCGAGATCATCCATTTAGGATCCATAAAAACCTTGGGTAGTTTTTGGTTGGACTGTGCACTGACCGCTTCTTTTTTTGCGGCCATTGAATCTTTACCGCCTTTTTCCATCATCTGCGACCAACGTTTAGCGGTTGGGTCGTTCATAAACTCAGGATTACC
>CAZJUK010000134.1:0-4057 GCA_964549145.1 uncultured Methylophilaceae bacterium | reverse complement strand
AGAAACCCAAGAAGGAAAACAAGTTTCAGAAAAAGATGCGCGAGATGATGGATCAAGCCGATCAACAGAAAAAAGGCGGTAAGCGTTAGAATATTTCCTAGTAAAACGTAAGAAGCTTCCTATTTTGCTAGGAAGCTTTTTTTGTTTAACCCTTCAATGGTGTATGTGATTCAATGGATAAATGCCCATTAGGAGATGATAATGTAGATTCGGATGGTGATGGTATTCCAGATGCTTGTGATATAGAGGAATGTGATGGAGTTGACAACGATGGTGATGGAGAGATTGATGAAGGTTTGGATTGTACCGAAGTCTGTGATGGAGTTGACAACGATGGTGATGGAGAGATTGATGAAGACTTGGATTGCACGGAGGTCTGTGATGGTATCGATAATAATAGGGATGGTGAGATCGATGAAGGTTTCGATTCCGACAATGATGGCACGCCCGATTGCGACGATACCGAAGAATGTGATGGTCTTGACAATGATGGAGATGGGGAGATAGATGAAGGTCTAAATTGCGATGGCCCAGTAAGCGGATGTGAAACTGCTTATGCAAGATATGCAGATAGTGCAACATGTTTTGACCCTGCCCAAGTAGGTGCTAATCGATGGGGCTGGACGAACTATTTCGCCGTTGAAGGGGAGTATAGTATGGATCTCTATGCCGCAGCCGGACAATGCGATTTGAGCAAAGGAACAAGAACAGGTGAAGTCAAGGTCGTTTATTCTAACGGCATGGTGACGGTATCTGCCGAGCTGCTTCCTGGCTTCGTAATGACTCAGGCACACCTGTATGTGGGTGATGTACCCTATCCTTTAAAAAATGGTTCGCCAACCGTTGCAAATGGTCAATTAGGACATACGAAAGACCCATTGAACGATGTAACGACAGTGGAGTTTGATGCTATTGACGTGAGCAATTATCCAGAGGGCGTACATGTGATTTTCCACGCTGAAACTTGCGAGAAAGTGGCTGCCATTGAAATTGCCAAAACTTCGGTTACGGCCTACCCAATGACCTTTAAAAATGATCTTAATCTAAAGGTTGAAATTCCTTATGATGCTCAATTAAAAGTGGAGATCTTTGATATAAACGGTAGATGTATTATGACTAAGAAAGGCATGAATGTTAGGGCAGGGTCTAATGATGTCCGCATGAATGTTAGTGGTCTGACACCTGCTATGTATATTTTAATCATTAATACCGGTCGCGAGAAGATAATGAAGAAGGTAATGTCCAAAAAATAGAGGGCCTTACAAATTGCAAACAAAAAAGCCCTGACATAAGTCGGGGCTTTTAGCAATAAGTAGGTTAAGTTTGGTAAGATTTGGGACTGTAAATATGAGCCCTTTCTACGCCTGAAAAAAAACTTAGTTGTCAAATTGTAGATTTTGTATGCTAACGGATGGTTACATGATGTTTGAACATTTGAGCGCGCACCAACTCCCCGTTTTTTTACAAACAAAAAACCGCCCTTGGGCGGTTTAGTATTTTTAACTTGTATGGTAAGCTTATTAGTTTGTAGTCTCTGGTATCAAGACGTTATTTGAAATTACGTGAATAACACCATTGGAGGCCTGTATGTCGGTTACTTCAATTACGGCACCCGTATTTCCAGAACCGTCGGTAATTTCTATAGTACCAGCAACACTCACAAATGTAATTTCGTCACCTTCAAGGGTAGGCGCCATTTGGTCAGCTGTTATATCGCTAGAACGTGTATTCCCATTAAGTACATGATGAGACACCACATCGCTTAACAAGTTTTCATCAATATCGCTCAAGAAATTCCATGCGTCATTAGTATTCAATAAGTCTTCAAAAGCTTCTTCAACAGGAACAAAAACAGTCCATGGGCCAGTACCTTCCTTCAGTAACGTAGGTAATTCTGATACTGGTGAAATTAAATCTAAAGCGGTGTCAAATGATTGAAAATTTTCATCAACACCTATAAAGGTATCTAGGGTTGGAAGGCCTATTACGGCATCAACAACATGGTAAATTCCATTAGTTGCTCCTTTATCTTCTGTAGTTACAGATGAGATTCCGTTGAAAGTGATTCCGTCAATAGCATCAAAATAAAGAGCTAATTTGCTGCCACTTGTGGGGCCGTCAGCTAAAGTCTCCAAGTAATTTCTTTGCAGATTTATAAGAAGCGCGGAATCAAGTAGACCAGAAACCACATGGTTCAGTAATAATTGTCTTAAGGTCTCGACGGGTACATCATTTACCGATGCAAAGCCTGCCGAACCCAAAAAATTGGTAAAAGCAGCATTATCGGGTGCCAAAATTGTAAAAGGTCCGTTCCCTTGTAAGGTTGTTACTAAATTGGTGCGTTCAAGAGCCGTAACTAAACTTGATAGGTTTGCATCGGCACTGATTAAATCGACAAGGGTAATGTCAGGAATGGATATGGTTTCAGTGCCATCATCTAGATTACAGGAGACACTAAGTAGGGCAATACCCATCAAAATAAGAAAACTCTTTAATTTTGGAAAATTTCTCATAAACTTTTGTTTTTATTTCAAAGTTAATCATTTAAGTAGTGCGTCTTTGTTAGAGATACTTATGCTACTTATAAGCAAAAAAAAAGCCGCATTTTGCGGCTTTTTAATTAAATATGTATAAGGGAAACCAATTATAGGTTTGGTATCATTACTTTGTTCAACACATGAATTACGCCGTTGCCAGCTTGAACATCAACCGCTATAATTCCTATGTCAGTAGCTCCTGAGCCGTCAGTAACATCGGCAATATTGTCGCCTGTGCCTGGTAAGCTTATGATGATATCATCGCCTTGCAAGGTAGTTGCAGGAGTATCTCCATCTGGAGTTAAATCTCCCGAAGTAACATTAGCTTCACTAACCACGTGATGCAATAAAACTTGAGTTAGAACAACTTCGCCAGGTATGGCGTCTAGCTCTGCGAAGGCATCATTGGTGGGAGCAAAAACCGTAAAGTCAGGATTAATCCCATCTGCATTACTGCCTTCTGTTCTTGATAAAATATTAACGAAATCAGTCCCAGGTGTGAGAGTAGTTAAGGCCTCAACTAAAGTGGAAAAATTCGGATTAGCAGCAGCAAAAGTTACTACTGAAGGAATATCAATTACGGTATCAACAGCATGTATAATTCCGTTTGTACCTACTACATCGGCAGCAGTCACGGTTGAAATTCCATTAAATTTAACTCCGTCAGAAGTGTTGTAGTATATACTCATTGCCTTCATTCCTGGTGCCGTAGCACTCGTATTTGCGTATCCAGCGCCTCCTGCTATTAAATCAGAAGAGGTCACTACGCCACCGATAACATGATTTAGTAATATTTGCGAAAGAGCCGCAGTGTTTACATTGCCCAGCGGAGTACCATCAAGAAATGTTTCAAAAGCTGTGTTGTCAGGTGCGAGAACTGTGAAAGGCCCATCACCACTTAAAACATCAATCAAATCACCATCGGCTGCACCCAAAGCCACTGCTAGGCTATCAAAAGAACGATTATTCGCTGCATGTTGCAAAATTGATGGAATAGCTATTACTGCATCGACAATATGAATTGTTCCGTTAGTGGCATCAATGTCGGCTGTGCTTACGGAAGCACTGTTATTAAATCGCACGCCGTTCTCAGTGTTAAAATAAATACTAATAAAATTTTCACCAGCACCGGAGGCATTAGTACTCGCATACCCTGCACCTAAAGAAACTAGGTCAGTAGAGGTAATATCACTAGAAATAACATGATTTAACAATATTTGAGATAATACATCACTAGGAACTTCATCTAAGGATGAAAATCCAGCAGAAGCTAAAAAAGCAGTAAAAGCTGCGTTAGTCGGGGCAAGCACCGTAAAAGGTCCATCTCCGCTAAGCACATTAACTAAATCGCCATCTGCAGCTTGCAGTGCAGAAACTAGTATTGAAAGGTCCGGAGCGCCTAAAGCGATTTCCACAATGTTTTGTCCTGGATCTGGATCAACTGGAATTACTTCATTGTCATCATCTGAACATGATGTAAAAATTAAGGTCAATGCCATCATTAAGAGCATTGGTTTAAA
>CAZJUK010000133.1:0-4064 GCA_964549145.1 uncultured Methylophilaceae bacterium | reverse complement strand
GCTAAGGTCAACAAAAACTCATAAAATGCGTGGTTGTTATAAATATTACCACCAATCATAGATTGGCAACAGAATAAGGTTATTATTATGAAAGATGGCATCCACCCAGATTACCGTGACGTAGTGTTTCAAGACATCGGCGCAGACTTTAGTTTTTTAACACGCTCTACAATTAATACAAAAGAAACCATTAAATGGACAGATGGAAATGAGTACCCACTCGTTAAAATTGAGGTTTCATCGAAATCTCATCCATTTTACACAGGCAAACAGGTTATTTTAGATACTGCTGGCCGTGTTGATAAGTTCCGTAAAAAATATGGCATGTAAGTTTTACTTATATGTTAAAAAGGCAGCTTAGCTGCCTTTTTTATTTTGATCCCTCCGTAATATGAGCAACATGCTAGAATCAGCCTACTTAGTAAGCAAATCATAATAATGCGCTTTGAACTCAATCATGACTGGCAAGGTAACATGTCAACGCCCAGTGCAAAAGTGGGCGAGCGTGCAAAAACACGCTTATTGATTATGCTATGTGCTATATGGTTATTTATTGGCTTAATCGGCCATAACCCATGGAAACCATTTGAATCGCACACAATTAGCATTGTTAAGACTATTATGGAATCTGGTAACTTTGTCAGCCCGATGGCTGCCAGTGATAATCAAATCAGCAGCCCACCCCTTTACTATCTTAGTGCTGCGCTAACTGGGGTTCTGTTTAAGGGGATACTACCCTTACATGATGCAGCTCGATTAATTACTGGCCTTTGGATGCTGATTACATTACTCATGGTAGGTATGACGGGCCGTGAATTATGGGGTAAGGGCGTTGGTAGACAAACTACTTTTGTTTTTATCGGGTCTCTAGGTTTAGTACTCAGCGCTCACTTACTAACACCTCATGTTTCCTCACTCACAGGGCTAGCCACAGGCTTTTACGCCCTAGCACTTAGTAAAAGACGGCCTTATAGAGCGGCAGTTTTATTGGGCCTCGGCATGGGAGTCAGCTTCTTATCTAAAGGTTTACTACCTATTGGTATATTGTTAGCCACTTCTATTGCGCTACTCATATTTAAAGAATGGCGAATTAAAAGATACATTGTCACATTACTACTTTCATTAGTATTTTTAAGTCCATTTTTAATTATTTGGCCTTTGCTTTTCCACCTTAAAGAACCAATAATGTTCGAACAATGGTGGCAATTATCATTATTCAAATTCACAAACCCTAATGCCTACCATGGTTACTTTCTCAACTTGCTACTTTGGTATGCTTGGCCAGCTTTACCATTAGCTCTTTGGGGTTTATGGCGTTTCCGAAAAAAGATATTAACTCAACCGGAGTTTCAATTACCTATTGTTTTCTTTATTGTAACCTTACTGTTAATAGGTTTTTCTGGGGAAAGAAAAGACATTTATGCTTTGCCATTATTAATACCTCTTACTGCAATAGCCAGCACGAGTATTGAGACATTAAAACGTGGAGCAGCAAATGCACTTAATTGGTTCGGACTAATTTTATTTGGCATCATGACTAGTTTAATATGGCTAGGATGGTCCGCAATGTTTACTAATCACCCTGCTAAAATTAAAGAAAGAATCACTTTCTTATCCGGCTTAACTGAAATTAACTTTAGTATGCTAGCAGCCGTAATTGCTGCATTCGTTACTTTAATCTGGTTATCTTCAATACTAAGATCAAGGCATACCAACAGGTCAAGTGCAACAAACTGGGCTGTCGGTATTACTTGCGTATGGACCTTGCTGATGACCTTATGGCTACCTTTAATTGACTCTGCAAGAAGTTATGGCAATGTATTTAATAGCCTAAAAAGTGCATTGCCTTCAGAGTACGCATGCATCACTAGCACTGGGCTAGGCAGTTCACAAAGAGACTTACTACATTACTACACTGATATTAAAGTCTATAATTTTGAAATTTACCAACGCATCAATTGTGATTTATATTTGGTGGAAGATAGTCGCGGAAAAACTAAAATCACGCCGAGTGAGAATTGGAATTTAATTTGGCAGGGTAAGCGTATTAGTGATCGAAAAGAAAGTTACAGACTCTTTCAACACACTTATTAAGACTAGTTTCTTATACGATATGTTCCTTAATTGCTGCTAAAACACAAGGGTGTAAACCCTGACCTTGATGCTCGTTAACGTGTTTAATAATCGATTTAATCATTATAGAATTCCAAAAAGAAACTAAATGTTTTGCAATGCCGCGCTTAGCATCTTCAACATTTGGCTCGGCTTCATAAAAGTCGCCAATTTGGTTTGCCATCTTAATCAGTTTTTCTGCTTCCATATTTACTCAACACTCAAATTTTTCATGATTAATTACTTATTATTCTATTGCTGTGACTATAAGCAACGTATTGTTTATCGCGTACAAAACCTATTAAAGTCACGTTATAGTCTTCTGCAATCCTAACTGCAAGTCCTGTAGGCGCTGAAATTGCAGCCAAAATATTAAAACCTGCCATTACTGTTTTTTGTACCATTTCATAACTGGCACGACTTGTCGTTAAAATAAAACCTTCAACTAACTCAGCTTTGACTAATGCACCTATCAGTTTATCTAGTGCATTATGCCTACCTACATCTTCTCGCAATATACGAATATTACCCAACTGATCTGCCCAGGCACACGCATGGGTAGCTCCTGTGGCTTGTTGTAATTTCTGCAAGCGTTTTAACGCTTGCTGCGCTTTCATGATGCTATTTAAATTTAGCTTTTGCATCGAATTTTGGTCATAATTCGGCAATCTAAAAACCTGCTCTAAACTTTCGGCACCACATAAACCGCATCCGGTGCGCCCTGCAATGTTTCGTCTACGTTCCTTTAACTGCAAAAACGATTCTGTAGATACATTCAAATGGACTTCAATACCATTCTTTTTTTCTTTAACCTCAGTCTCATACAAGTCATGCTTATTTTGCAAAATCCCTTCCGTTATCGAAAACCCTAAAGCAAAGTCATCTAAATCTTGCGGGGTTGCTAGCATCACCACATGTGATACGCCGTTATACACAAGCGCAACTGGTACCTCTTCTGCAATTTCGTCATGCACTGTTTTAAAAACACCATCACGCCATCGCACAACTTCAAATGAAGTAGATACTTTATCTGTCACTACATATGGAGGTTTACCCATCTGGGTCTATCAAAGAATCACTACTCAACGGCAATGTTAGACGGATTAGTAGCTTTTTCGGTAAGATCAATTTGCTCTTCGCTGAACGTTTTATACTTTTTTTGCCAATCAGATAATTGGTTCACTCGCGTTAACTGAACTGCCGTTACTTTAAACTCAGGACAGTTGGTTGCCCAGTCTGAATTATCAGTCGTAATCACATTAGCACCAGATTCAGGATGGTGGAACGTTGTATACACAACCCCAGCCTGAACACGTTCAGTCACTTTTGCTCGCAATACAGTTTCACCTGCGCGACTTGAAATACCAACCCAATCACCTTCTTTAATGCCACGGTCTTCAGCATCATGCGGATGAAGTTCGATTAAGTCCTCCTTATGCCATACTACATTCTCTGTACGACGCGTTTGAGCACCAACATTGTAATGAGACAATATTCGACCTGTTGTTAGAATAAGTGGGAATTTTTTATTTACTTTTTCTGTTGTTGGGACATATTGTGTAACAAAGAACTTTCCTTTTCCACGAACAAATTCATCCACATGCATAGTCGGCGTGCCTTCGGGCGCTTCGTCATTGCAGGGCCATTGAATACTGCCTAATTCATCAATTTTCTTAAAGCTCACACCTTTGAAAGTAGGCGTTAATTCAGCAATCTCATCCATAATTTCAGAGGCATGCCCGTAGTTCATTTCATAGCCCAGTGCAGCAGAAAGTTTGGTTGTAATCTCCCAATCTTCCATTCCATTTTTTGGCGCCATCACACGACGTACTGGTGAAATACGACGTTCAGCATTGGTAAAAGTACCGCTTTTTTCTAAGAATGACGCACCGGGAAAGAACACATGGGCATACATTGCGGTTTCATTTAAAAATAAATCTTGAATAATCACG
>CAZJUK010000132.1:0-4123 GCA_964549145.1 uncultured Methylophilaceae bacterium | reverse complement strand
AAGCGTGGGTGTGAGATAATTATGCGCTTAAATGATTCGTTAAATTAAGCCGCTTGCGGCTTTTATTATTTTGTAGAGATTTTTATGCCTAACATTCGCTTACCCGATGGTTCTGAACGACAATTTGACGCGCCTGTGACTGTGGCCGATGTGGCTATGGATATTGGTGCGGGCCTTGCCAAAGCCGCTTTGGCAGGTAAAGTGAATGGCCAAGTGGTTGATACAAGCTTTATTATGGATGCGGATAGCGATTTAGCGATTATTACGGATAAAAGCCCTGAGGGTATCGAGATCATCCGTCACTCAACCGCGCATTTGTTAGCCTATGCTGTCAAAGAGTTATTTCCTGATGCGCAAGTGACGATAGGCCCAGTGATTGAAAATGGATTTTTTTATGATTTTAGCTACAAGCGTGCGTTTACACCTGAAGATTTAGTCGCTATTGAACAGAAAATGGCAGCGCTGGCTAAAAAGAATGAACCTGTTACCCGTCAAGTAATGCCGCGTAATGAGGCGGTTGAATACTTTAAAAGCATCGGTGAAACGTATAAAGCAGAAATTATTGCTAACATCCCTGAGAGTGAAGATGTGTCGCTATACACCGAAGGTGTATTTACCGACTTGTGTCGTGGCCCGCATGTGCCAAATACGGGCAAGCTTAAAGCGTTTAAATTGATGAAAGTGGCTGGCGCCTATTGGCGTGGGGATAGCAATAATGAAATGCTACAACGAATTTATGGCACAGCTTGGCGCAATAAAGATGAACTTAAAGATTATTTATTCCAATTAGAGGAAGCAGAGAAACGTGACCATCGCAAATTAGGTAAACAGCTTAATTACTTTCACATGCAAGATGATGCCCCTGGCATGGTATTTTGGCATCCGCGTGGTTGGGCTATTTGGCAAGAAATTGAACAGTATATGCGTCACATGTTCATCAAATATAATTATCAAGAGGTGCGGACCCCGGCTGTATTAGATAAAGCGCTTTGGGAGAAATCAGGACATTGGCAGAACTATCATGAAAATATGTTTGTCACTGCCTCAGAAAATCGCGAATATGCGGTGAAACCAATGAATTGCCCTGGCCACATACAAATTTATAACAGTACTTTACATAGCTATCGTGATTTGCCATTGCGTTTGGCTGAGTTTGGATCCTGTCATCGAAATGAGCCTTCTGGTGCATTGCATGGTTTAATGCGTGTGCGCGGCTTTACACAAGATGATGCACATATTTTTTGCACAGAAGATCAAGTTGAAGCGGAAGTGGCTGGCTTTATTAAAATGCTCTATAAAGCCTATGCAGATTTTGGTTTTAACGATGTGTTAGTTAAGCTATCTACTCGACCAGAAAAACGCATCGGCTCTGATGAAGCATGGGATAAAGCGGAAGCATCACTAGCGAATGCACTAAACGCGAATGCGTTGCCATATGAGCTCTTGCCTGGTGAGGGCGCATTTTATGGCCCGAAGGTGGAATTTACGCTTAAAGATAGTCTTGGTCGGCTATGGCAATGCGGAACAGTGCAATTAGATGCCAACCTGCCAGAGCGCTTAGGTGCTGAGTATGTGGCGGAAGATAATACACGTAAACGACCTGTATTGTTGCACAGGGCCATTGTTGGTTCGATGGAACGTTTTATGGGTATATTGATAGAGAATTATGCTGGGGCAATGCCAGCTTGGTTAGCGCCAGTTCAAGCGATGGTGTTGAATATTTCTGATGGTCAATCAGATTATGTGTTGCAAGTAATTGAAAAGTTGAAGAAAAGTGGCATTAGATGCGATTTTGACTTGAGAAATGAGAAAATAACCTATAAAATACGCGAACATAGCTTGCAGAAGATGCCTTATCTACTGGTTGTAGGAGATAAGGAAGTGCAAGCTGGCTGTGTAGCCGTGCGGACCAGAAAAGGTGAAGACTTAGGTTCTATGCCGCTTGAAGCGTTTATTGAACGCATCAAAACGGAAATAGAGACCAAAGTTTAAACTCCTAAGTATTGTTTAGGACTTGAACCTGGTGAAGCGCGGCTTTTATATTGCAACTTTATTATTGGATACAAGGGGATAGTTATAGCTCAGGATAAGGGTACAAAAATCAATGGTGAAATCACCACACAAGAACTAAGGTTAGTGGGTGTTGAAAACGAACCATTGGGTATCGTAAGCTTGGTCGAAGCATTTGCTAAAGCCGAAGAAATGGATATTGATCTTGTTGAAATAGCCCCTAATGCCAAGCCGCCTGTTTGCAGGTTAATGGATTATGGTAAGTTTAAGTATGCTGAAAGTAAGCGTTTGCATGAGCAAAAGCTTAAGCAAAAGCAAGTACAGATTAAAGAAGTTAAGTTTCGCCCAGCCACAGATGATGGTGATTATAAAATTAAAGTGCGTAATATCACCAAGTTTCTTGGGGATGGAGATAAAGTAAAAGTAACGCTGCGTTTCAGAGGTCGTGAAATCACACACCAAGAATTCGGCATTGCGTTATTAAGACGTGTGCAAGCAGATATGAAAGAAATTGGTGTCGTTGAGCAATTTCCTAAAATGGAAGGGCGCCAAATGGTCATGGTGTTAGCGCCAGCCAAAAAAGTACCAGAAAAAAAAGTGGTAGAGAAAAAAGTACAGCCAAAAAAAGTAGCTAAGCCTGCAGAAAAAACGGTAGATACTAACAAAGTAAAAGTTAAAGAATAAGCAAGATTGAATTTCATGAGTGATACGGCCATAAACGGCATGCCTAAGCACTCTTAACAACTCTTAAGGAGAAAAAAATGCCAAAAATGAAAACAAAGAGCAGCGCTAAAAAGCGCTTTAAGTTCTTGGGGAATGGTAAAATTAAACGTACCCATTCACATCTACGTCATATCTTGACTAAAAAAACTACTAAGCAAAAACGTAAGCTTCGTGGCACAGATATTATTTCTTCAACCGATGCTTCTCGTGTTCGCGCGATGATGCCAACTCGATAAGGGGACTGATATGCCTAGAGTAAAACGGGGCGTCACCGCACGCGCAAAACATAAAAAAGTATTAAAAGCAGCCAAAGGCTTCCGCGGACGTCGTAAAAACGTCTATCGCGTTGCTAAACAAGCTGTCATGAAAGCTGGACAGTATGCTTACCGTGACCGTCGTCAGAAAAAACGTCAATTCCGTACATTATGGATTGCACGTATTAATGCTGGCTCACGCGAGTTCGGCCTGACTTATAGCCGATTCATGAATGGTTTGAAAAAATCTTCAATTGAAGTGGATCGTAAAGTACTAGCAGATTTAGCTGTATTTGATAAAGCGGCATTTGCCAAGTTTGTAGAATTGGCAAAAACTGGTTTAGCAGCTTAAATTAAATTAAATTAAAAAGAGGCTGCGGCCTCTTTTTTTTTCTTAAACAGCTTTTTTCTTAAACAATTAGATAAGTTAAAATAATTCATGGCAAATTTAGACCATTTAATTAGTGATGCAGAGTTAGATTTTTCAGCTTGCGATAATATGAATGCGCTTGAAGTTGCAAAAGCTAAATACTTAGGTAAAACTGGTTTATTAACCGATGCGCTAAAAGGTTTAGGTAAACTTTCAGCTGAAGATCGACCAGTTGCAGGTGCAGCTATTAATGTGGTTAAACAAGGTGTTGAAGCTGCATGGAGTGCAAAGCGTGAAGCTATTTTAGATTCTGTTCAGGCAGAACAATTAGCAAATGAGTCTTTGGATATCACTCTGCCAGCAAGAGCGCAATCTCAAGGTGGTTTACACCCTGTTACATTAACGTTGCAACGTATTGAAAAGTTATTTCAATCAGTTGGTTTTGATGTGGCCACAGGTCCAGAGATAGAAACAGATTTTTATAACTTCACTGCGCTTAATATTCCAGAAAATCACCCTGCCAGAGCCATGCATGATACGTTTTATGTGGATGATGCAAATGTATTGCGTACGCATACTTCTCCAGTTCAAGTGCACTATATGGAAAATGCGTTAAAACAAAAACAAACACCACCATTAAAAATTATTGCACCAGGCCGGGTGTATCGGGTGGACTCTGATGCAACGCATTCACCCATGTTTCACCAAGTTGAAGGCCTCTGGGTTGATGAAGATATTAGCTTTGCTCATTTAAAAGGTGTGGTGC
>CAZJUK010000131.1:0-4299 GCA_964549145.1 uncultured Methylophilaceae bacterium | reverse complement strand
CACCGCCATGCTGGCGTCGCTTGCTTTGATCAAGACGTATTTATTAATGCGGTTGGCGGGGTGAAGATTAGCGAGCCAGCCACTGACTTGGCTGTGCTTTTATCAATCATTTCTTCATTTAAAAACAAACCTTTAAATAGTAAACTTATAGTGTTTGGTGAGGTTGGTCTAGCTGGTGAAGTACGTCCAGTGCAAGGTGGTTTAGTGCGCTTAAAAGAAGCGGCTAAACTTGGTTTTACTAAAGCAATTGTGCCAAAAGCCAATGCACCTAAAACGAAAATTAAAGGCTTAGAAGTTTTCCCTGTTGACCGTTTGGACCAAGCGCTTAATCAGCTAAGAAACAGCTAAATACTCAAATAAGAATAGTGTGTGTTTCGCAATGTCTCGCTGCTATTATGCCACTTCTTATTGCACCCTCAATCGTTGCTGGATAATCACCAGCCGTATAATCACCAGCAATGAATAAATTTGGATAAATGGTTGTATTATCGGGACGGTTTAAACCTAAATCACAACTAAAAGTAGCACGCTTCTCAGTAATTACTTTATGCCATAAAGGTTTTTTTAAATATGGAAACAATTGCTTGAGTTCGTTTGAAATTGTTTTTGCTATTTCAGTGCGAGTTTGCTTGAATGGCGTATGTGCGCTAATGACGACGGCGATTAAGCCGGGCTGCTTACAAATTTGACCTCTATCAAAAACCCATTGCCCTAGGCTATTCACCAAGCCTGTCATAGGCTTTGGTAACTTCGTGTCTTTTGCGTACTGTAAATAAACTGTCGTGATGGGTTGATAACTAAAACTTGCTGTTTGTGTGGCTAGTTTTGGTAACGCTTGCGAAATGTTCTTTAATTGATGTGGACCACAAGTGATTATTAGATGGCTAAACGTGTGAGTTTTATCACGTATTTTAAGCTGATAGCCACCATTATTATTTGGTAAGATACTTTCTACTGATGAGCTAGTTTGTATTAAACAGCCTTGTTGACGGCAGTAAGCAGCAATAGGTTCACTAATCACATATGATAAATCAGTTTTAGCTAGCAATGCATCTGCATCATGCTTTTTTTTCGCAAAACTATCACGTAATACGTTTAAAAATACCTGTGCACTCGCTTTATTGATAGGCGTATTTAGTGCAGCTAAACAAAGAGGCTCCCATAAGTAATGAATAAATGCTAGCGATTGGTTATGTGCTTGTAATAAAGCTAATAAAGATTGATCTTTGGGCAAGTTGAACTTGCTCAGTTTCATTTTGGTCATAAAGCGAATCGCTGAGAACTTATCTTTTAAGCCAACACCGTGCGCGCTAAGTAGGCCCCACAGCATATGTAATGGTGCAGGCAAGTAAGGACTGGTTTTAAGTATAAAGTTTTTGGAAGATAACAAATCTACAATGAATAATTCTAGCGGCAATCGCATCAGCACTTGCTCTTCTTGAACGCCCGCCAGTTTTAATAATTTGAGTGTTTCATGATAAGCGCCTAACAAAATATGTTGGCCGTTATCAATGCGTGTTTCATTGTAACTTAACCCTCTTGCGCGCCCACCAAGTGTTGCCCCAGCTTCAAATAATGTGACTAGTTTACCTTGACCAACTAATGAAGCTGCGGCTGCTAGACCCGCCATGCCACCACCAATAATTGCAATTGCAGGCATCTCAGGTAAAGACTTTGCAGTTTTACTTTTAGGCATATTTCAAAAAAGCTTTAAGTGCTAATATGAGTTTCCTAAATGGCGGAATAGATGTTTTCCCTAAAAGCACTGTTTTTGGATCTGATTTTATTTCTCTAAGTAGCGTGCGATAAATAGCAGCCATTATTAAGCCAGCACGTTGTTTTTTTTGATCTTCTTTTGGCAGAGCAACTAGTGCTTTGTTGTAAAAATTTTCTGCGCGATCAATTTGATATTGCATGAGGTTTATAAAGGCAGGCGACGTTTTGCTTTGCAAAATATCTTCTTCACTCACTCCTGATTTTTTAAGTTCATCTAGAGGTAAATAAATACGACCACGTCTTGCATCCTCACCAACATCGCGTGCAATATTAGTCAGCTGAAAGGCCATACCTAAGTCATGTGCGTAATTAAGCGTTTTACGATTAGTAAAACCAAAAATTTGTGCAGATAACACACCCACAACACTAGCAACCCGATAACAATATAGTTGCAGTTGTTTAAAATCTTCATAACGGTTGAATTTAATATCCATTTCCATGCCGTCTATGATTTCTAAAAAATGTTCTTGAGCTAGTTTGAATTCTTCAATAACAGGCTGTAAAGCGAAGGAAACAGGATGTTGGGGCTTGCCCTCGTAAAGTTTTCCTATTTCTTCTTTCCACCAATTTAGTTTTACTTGCGCGACTTCATAATCAGTACATTCATCCACAGCATCGTCAACTTCACGACAAAATGCATAAAGCGCAGTCATTGCTTCACGTTTGTTTTTTGGTAGAAAAATAAAACTTACCGTAAAGCTAGAGCCGCTTGCTTTAGCTTTGTTTTTGCAGTACTGCTGTGGGGTCATATAAGAATTGTCTTATTGCTAAAAATGTTTGTCGTTGTATCTTGCATAATGTGATTTTTTTATAGTAATGCTTTTAGTAGTATCAAAGGCCAATCCCATGCACGTAAAGTAGGGCGGTGTTTGAAAATATCGCCTCTTACTTTTTTTAGTTTATAGACCACTTGCTCACCGCCACCAATGATCATGCGCATTTCTAGGCCCATACGTCCTGGCAAAATATTTTCTAAAGGTTTTCCCTCTGCTAACATTTTTTCCGCACGTTCAATATTAAAAAGCATGAATTGCTCCCAATGCAAATTAACATATTGTGCAGCAATCTGGGCCTCATTGATGCCATGCTCTTCCATTTCATCTTGACAGAGATACACACGACTTTTGTGGAAACTATTATCAAAATCGACGTCAACATCTTGGTAAAAGTTAATCAGTTGTAACGCAGTGCAGACCTTGTTTGAATAGGCTAAATTTTCAGGTGTGGCTTTATCAAACAAATGCAGTAACACCGTGCCAATTGGGTTCGCTGAGCGGCTGCAATAATCTAATATTTCATCAAAGTTAGCATAGCGCTCTTTTGTTACATCTTGACTAAAGGCTTCCAGCAAATCGTAAAACGGCTTTAGAGGCAATTGATACTTACGTATCATTTTGGCAAAATCGTTGAAAAAGACAGATTTGCTTGAGCCATTGTTTTGAATAATATCTAACTGCTGAGAAAAACCATCAAGCATAGCTAAACGCATTGCTGGTTTATGGCGGCCCTCGTCGGCAAAATCATCAGCTTGTCTCGCAAAATTGTAAATAAGCGAAATAGGGTGGCGTAAATGCTTTGGTAAAATAAAAGAAGCAACAGGAAAATTCTCATAATGCTTTTGCGCCTGATCAGGTGTGTTTTCTATCGGATTCATTACTCTCAATCTAGTCACCATAAAACCAAAGTATGACATAGAATAGAGTGAACCTATATAGCCCATTTATACGTTACAATAATCACAAATAATGAGGTAAATATATGTTTGGAATTATTGGCGGCACCGGATTAACCCAACTTGAAAATTTAGAAATTATTCAGCGTCAACTTGTTCGGACGCCTTATGGTGATGCTTCGCAGCCATTGATATTCGGCAAAATTGCTGGGCAAGACGTTGTTTTTTTAGCACGCCATGGCGGTGGACATACAATTCCACCACACGAAATTAATTACCGTGCAAATATTTGGGCATTGCATTCTGTTGGGGTAAAAAATCTACTTGCAGTAGCGGCAGTTGGTGGTATTTCTAGCCAACTTAAGACTGGTGATATTGTGTTGCCAGATCAAATTGTTGACTATACCCACGGCCGTGATAATACTTATCATGATGGCATTGAATTACCTGTAAGACATATAGACTTTACAGAGCCATATGCCAGTGATTTGCGAGTGCTATGTAAAAAATCTGCTAAAAATATAAAGTTAGATATTCATGATGGCGGTGTATACGCTTGTGTACAAGGGCCACGATTAGAAACAGCCGCAGAAATTAATCGCTATGAAACGGATGGTGCAACTATTATTGGCATGACTGGTATGCCAGAGGCGGCTTTAGCGCGAGAATTAGGTATATATTATGCAGCTCTGTGCCCTGTGGCAAATGCTGCTGCAGGTCGTGGTGATAGCAAAAATGGGATTAGCTATGAAACAATGCAAATAAACCTAGAGAGAACCATGCAGAAAATTTGCATGATGATTGAAGCTACTGTAAAAGCTTATTGAAACACTTAGTAATTAATAATTATG
>CAZJUK010000130.1:0-4375 GCA_964549145.1 uncultured Methylophilaceae bacterium | reverse complement strand
GACCAGCAACGTAACATCACTGAAATTGGCTTACAGCTAGCTAAATTACCGTTAGACCCCCGGGTAGGGCGCATGATTTTAGCGGCTAAGCAAGAAAGCTGCTTACAAGAGGTATTGATTATTGCCAGTGTGCTTAGTATTCAAGACCCTCGTGAGCGACCAATGGATAAACGTGATGCCGCGACCAATGCGCATACCAAGTTTGCTAGTGAGGGCTCAGATTTCATGGGCTATCTTAAAATTTGGGATTGGTATTCCGATGCTTTCAAAAACAAAAGGTCGAATAAAGATTTGCTTAATCAATGCCATACCAATTTTTTATCATTTCTTCGTTTAAAAGAATGGCGTGAGCTATATCGACAATTACTAGAAATTACACAAGAAATGCAATTTAAACTTAATACTAAAGATGCTAATTACGAACAAGTTCATAAGGCTTTATTAGCGGGTTTGTTGGGTAATATTGGCTTTAAAGATGGTGATAATACTGCTTACTCGGGTGCGCGCAGTATTCGATTTCATGTTGCGCCAGGCTCATGTTTAAAGAAAAAGCGCCCTAAATGGGTCATGGCAGCAGAGTTAGTTGACACTTCTAAGTTGTATGCCCGTTGCGTGGCAAAAATTGAACCTGATTGGATAGAGCCCCTTGCGAAAAACCTAACCAATAGCCAATATAGCGACCCCCGATGGGATAGAAAAAAATCTCAAGTCACCGCATGGGAGCGTGTGAGTTTATATGGTTTAACGGTTGTGCCTAAACGACGGGTGCACTATGGCCCAATTAATGCAGAAATATCGCATGAAATTTTCGTACGTGAAGCGCTTGCAAATATGGAGTTAGACTCTAAAGCGTCATTTCTGACTGCAAATAAGCATATAATCGCTGAAATTGAAGAATTAGAACATAAAGCCAGAAGGCAGGATGTGCTCGTTGATGAGCATGTGCTATTTGGGTTTTACGATGCCATAGTGCCTAGCTATATTATTAATGGCATTGGTTTTGAAGCATGGCGTAAAGAGGCAGAAAAAGAAAATCCTAAAGTGTTGCATCTCACCAAAGATGACTTAATGCGGCACACGGCAGAAAGTGTGACAGAAGCCCAGTTTCCTGAAACATTGGAAATAGACGGGGTGACGATACATCTTAAATATCGTTTTGAACCAAATCATGTTCTAGACGGTGTGACCGCGACAGTGCCATTAGCCTTGTTAAACCAGTTAGATGCTACTCGCTCTGAATGGTTAGTGCCTGGCATGTTGCGTGAAAAAGTAACCGCGCTCATTAAAATTTTACCTAAAACCTATCGCCGCGTGTGTGTGCCAGTGCCAGACTTTGTTACAGGGTTTTTAGAGCACACAAAAGTAGGTGCTCAATCAATATTACTCGCTTTAGTCAACTATATTCAGCAGCAAACCAGTTTGAAGCTAGGTGCTGATGACTTCATGATTAATAAATTGCCAGAACATTATTTTATGAATTTTAGCGTCATTGATGAAAAGCAGCGGGAGCTGGGCATGGGCCGTGATTGGCACGCACTTAAAACCCAATTAGGCAGTGCAGCGCAACTTACCTTTAGGGGTGGCACGACGAGTGATATTGAAAAAACAGGTATAAAACAGTGGGATTTTGGTGATTTGCCTGCCACCTTGACCTTTACCAAAGAAGGCCATCAACTGACTGGTTACCCAGCGTTAGAAGACAATATTGAGAGTGTTGCCATTAAATTGTTTGATACTGAACAAGTTGCAAATATATCACATCGAGCAGGCGTTTGTCGCCTAATGCGATTTGAACTTAAAGAGCAAATGAAGCAACTGCAAAAGGGCTTGCCTAACTTTAACCAATACGCGTTGCAATTACGAAACATCGTCACACCAGATGACCTTAAAGAAGACTTGATCATGGCGCTGGCGGATCGTGCATTTATGGGTGAAGATGATTTACCACGATCGAGTGACGATTTCATGGCGCTTAAACAGCGTGCACGTACCCGCTTACCAGCCGTTAAAGATGCATTGTTCCGCATGGTGACAATTATTGGTGTTGAATATCATGCGCTTGCAGCTAAGCAAGTGCAAATGCCTGCCAGAGTAAATAGATTAACTAAAGATGTAGAAGCCCAAGTCCAAGCGCTACTCTATAAAAAAGCCTTTAGCCAAACGCCTTGGGACCAGCTACAGCATTTGCCACGTTATTTAAAAGCACTCAAGTTGAGAATAGAAAAACAACCCAGCAACCCGGATAGAGATGGCAAGCATGCTGCGAGCATTGGCATGCTATGGCAAAAATGGCAGACAGAAGTAGAAAAGCAACGCAAGATCGATAATATTTCGTCGGACTTGCAAGACTTCCGTTGGTTAATAGAAGAGCTGCGTGTATCGTTATTTGCACAAGAGCTTAAAACGCCTTTCCCAGTATCAATGAAACGTTTAGATAAAGTTTGGGCAGGTATTGTTCGATAACTACAAGCACAATTGCTTTTAATACTGTATTCAACACTACCTAATTCAAGCACACTTGATTCAAAAGCACCTGGCTATTTGTTCTAAATTTGCGTTAGCATCTTTCTAATCGCATCTTCGTCTAAATTCTTACCAATACATACCACGCGGCTAGTCGGTTCATTCTCATTCCAATCAACCAATAAAGTGGCGGGGTAGGGCGTAAAGTGTACCGCATGAATTGCTAATGGATGCGGTTGGTCCTCTGCATGGAGTATACCCTTAAGCCGCAACAGTTGTTCACCGTGTATTTGACATAGTTTTAGCAACACTGGTTTAAAGCTTTTCCAAGTTATACCTGTCGGTAGCGTGACTGTAAAACTGCTAATTTCATCGTGACTATTTTCTGCGTTAGTCGGCAGCTTTCCCTTTAAATTATTCGCTGGTTTAAGTGGTGCGCGTAACCAGCGCTCAGGTTCAGCACGCTTACCTGTTGGGTCAAACAAGCCAACATCGATAATGAAATCAGGTTCAATTTCCCCATGTAATACTTTGTGTTGGGTCGCACCAGGGTTGAGGGTGATTAACTTTCCTTTTAGTCCATTTGTCTGTTCAGGTGTCGCAATGTCTGTTTTTGTGATTAACAAAACATCTGCCACCGCAGCTTGTTTTCGCGCTTCATTATGTTCTATTAATTGTTGCGTGCCGTACATGGCATCAATAGTCACGACTACTGCATCTAAGCGATAAACTGATTCAATCACTGGCTCACTCATTAAGTTGGCCATAATTGGCCCGGGGTCAGCCATACCTGTGGTCTCAATGACCAGACGGCTAAACTGCGGAATCGCTTCTACTGAGCGTTTAAAGTACAAATCACGCATGGTGTCAGCCAGCTCATTACTTAATGTGCAGCATAAGCAGCCATTGTGCAGCAATACCGCATTATCTGCCACATAACTACTATCTACATTTTGCGCCAATATATGGTCTAAACCTTCTTCGCCCAACTCATTAATAATCACCGCTGCATCTTTCATGCCGGTGTGTGAAAGTAGCTTGTTGAGTAATGTTGTTTTTCCTGAACCTAAAAATCCAGTAAGCAAGGTAACGGGTATGCGGTTATCCATAAGTTTTATATTCTGTAAGTGTATGGTGATTTTACTGCATTAATGCTTTGCAATTAAAGGTTGTTTAGACAATTATCAAAATTGACATAATTGCTTTAAGTGTTTGATTGAGTTTCTCTCAGCTTCAGCGTATTGTCTCGTCTTAGTGTATGGGACTTAGTTGCTAAAAGAATCATTAAAAGCCCATTTAACCACATTAAATAAGTATATTGGAGACTTAAACTATGAGTAAAAACCGCTCACCACGATTATTAAAGAAACTTAAATTAGGTGAATTTCAGGAGTTTGGATTTCCATTTTCAGCCAACTTTACCAAAGGACTCGATATGGCTGCGCAAGAGCAGCTTATTATTGATTTATTAGAACAAGTAATTGAGCCACTTAAGCTTGCTTTAGGTGGGTGGATTGATGGCGGTTTTGTTACTAAGTGGAAATCCGGCTCTACGACTGAGGAAGATAAAAAAGCAGTTGAGAATTGGTTGAAAACGAATAAAGAACTGAAAGATGTTGAAGTAGGAGAAATGGTAGATGCTTGGTACGAGTAGTTAGTTAGCGCTGTTTAAATAGCGACCAATAAAAAACCCAACATTAAGTTGGGTTTTTTACTTATTGCAAGTAAATACTTTGGAGTATTTATTCGAATTACTTATTCATTACGTACATTGTAACTTCAAAGCCGAAACGCATTTCTGTAGCTGCTGGTGTTGTCCACATAATAACTCTCCTTGAGATAAATTTAACTACTTAACTTTTTAAAGCTCATCATTGCTAATGAGCATCTATGAATGATATATTACATGGTT
>CAZJUK010000129.1:0-4628 GCA_964549145.1 uncultured Methylophilaceae bacterium | reverse complement strand
GAAACCGCACTGCCTATGGTTAATGCGAGTGTAATCGCTAAGGACTTACCTTTTAAATCATTTAAACCTCTGTAAATGGGAACCGCTAAAGCGACAGTGGCTGTACCAAGTAAAAAATGCACAAACTGTGCACCCTCGAAATATTTCTCATAAGACATGTCAATTAGCCATGTGCACAAAACAACTAATAAGACGGATACTGCAACTGGGTTGACTAAGGGGTTACGATTAGATTTTACATACAAAATATACCCAAGCTGATAAGCAGCAAGCGTAATTACTAATGCAAATAAAGGGTCGCCAGATAAATAGACCCAAATTTCAGAAATATGGAGGCGGTTATTCATCTTCTGTGAATCTTAAGAAAAACTTAAGCACTAAGCCTGTTACCCCAATAGCCAATATAACACTGACTACCAAGGCTGTTGTTACTGCCAATGCATTGGCTTTTAACTCAGGTAGAAACAAAATAACACCCACTGATGCTGGTACAAAGAGCAAGCCTAAATGTTGCCTAAAGGTATCTGCCACCATGCCTAAGGGCTGATTAACTTCGCCTTTGAAAATAAGGAAAAAGAGTAATAGTAATAATCCAATAACAGGGCCAGGGATATTAGGCAGCAAAAAATCAGAGACCAGCTCTCCTAAACCTTGCCAAATAAGTATTTGTACTAAACCGTCTATCATTAAGTAAATTATCTAAATTATGCTATTGCGCATTATAAATGGTTTAGCTACAAGTTGGTGACCGTTAGAGCTAAGTATTTAGTCGCCAATGTTTTTATTCGGTGGTGTTTTAAGGCAATGACAATTAACAATTTGACGCTAAAAACTTATCCAGCTGTGCCGCGAATGCTTTTCTATCTGCTTGCTTAAAAGCGCTTGGCCCAGAAGTTTCAACGCCACTGGAGCGCAACTCCTCCATCATATTACGCACACTTAATCGTTCTTGAATATTCTCTTTTGTGTAAAACTCACCACGCGGGTTAAGTGCATAACCGCCTTTTTCAACAACTAGCGATGCTAAAGGAATGTCAGCAGTGATGACTAAGTCGTCAACCTCTAATAGCTCTACAATTTTATTATCCGCCACATCAAAACCTTTAGGCACTTTTAAGGTTTGGATAAAAGCTGAGGGTGGTGTTCGTAATAATGTGTTTGCCACTAATGTTGTGCTTATGCTTGTACGTTTTGCTGCATTAAATAAAATTTCTTTAATCACCACAGGACATGCATCAGCATCTACCCAAATTTTCATCGCTAAATACTTTTTACCAAGATTAAGATTGCGCATATGAGTAGTATTGAGAATGTACTACCAACAGAAAACTGCCTAAACTTAAAGTTTTCATTCATTTGACTCAGGCCATAAGCATGGGCGCAGCGGGCAATAAGTAACCAAAAGCCAAAACAATGTAATATAAGTGCTGACATTTGTTTAAACTCTAAAAACATCATAAGTAACAAAGAGATAGGCACGTATTGGGCAAAGTTATTATGTGCGGCTATCGCGCGGATTAGGCTTGGTTTACCGCCATCGCCAACAGCGACAAGCATTAAGCGGCGTTGTTTAATTACTCGAATGCTTAAGTAAATAAATAAAAAAGTGAGCAAAGCTGAGTAAATTGGAATGATTTGTAAAGGCATGACTATTTTATAAACTCATACTAACTAATTTATTGTAATTATACGGTAAAGTATTATTGAATTTTTTAGCAATAACTTCTGGCTAGCTTTTCACAGGTTATCTTTCATTATTTATCTTGGACTATTTAATGACCTCTATTGCCGCCGCCACTCCGTCGGGAATTACTGTTGCCAGTATCATTTCTAAGCCGTTGTGGCTGAGTCTGGTGACGAGCAGCCTCAGACATGTGGCTTTCATTTTTTGGCTTATTTACTGGCTTGCTATTAGAATTTTTATTGCCATTGCCATTGCCATTGCCATTGCTTGGCTGGTTTGGTTTGTTATTTTGACCAAAAGTACGTTGTTGACCCTGTCCCTGCCGTTGTGAATTTCCTTGGTTATTATCTTGTGGGTTGCGTTTTTTTTGCCCTTGTTTTTTCTTATTATTCTGGCCCCCATTTGGTTGTTGGCCACGGAATAATCTTGGTGGTTCTGGCTCTATTTTCGTTGGTGCAACAAAGCCTTCAATTTGAATCCTGGGTATTTCACGTTTAATTAGCTTTTCAATATCTTTTAAATACTTAAGTTCTTCGCGATCAACCAAAGAAATTGCTGATCCTGAAGCGCCAGCACGTCCTGTACGCCCAATACGATGTACATAATCTTCTGGTACATTCGGCAATTCAAAATTGAGCACTTGTGGTAATTGGTCAATATCCAAACCACGTGCGGCGATATCGGTAGCGACTAAGACTCTAGTCGTACCAGCCTTAAATTCAGCAAGGGCTCTGGTACGTGCGCCTTGGCTTTTGTTGCCATGAATCGCAAGTGCGGCGATATCATTCTTAACTAACTTTTCTGTGAGCCTGTTTGCGCCATGTTTGGTGCGCGTAAAAATCAAAACTTGCTGCCAATCATTTTCTTTAATTAAAAAAGCGACTAAATCTCGTTTATGCGCTTGAGGTACCATGTGCACCGTTTGTGTCACCATTTCAGATGCGGTATTACGTCTTGCCACCTCGACAAAACCTGGGTTATTCAGTAGGTTATCAGTCAGTTGCTTAATTTCATCTGAAAATGTTGCAGAGAACAATAAGTTTTGGCGTTGTTTAGGTAATTGTGCCAGAATTTTTTTAATGTCGCGAATAAAGCCCATATCTAACATACGATCTGCTTCGTCTAAAACTAAAATTTCTACACCAGATAAATCAACTTTTCTTTGGTTGGCTAAATCCAGCAAACGACCTGGTGTTGCCACCAAAATATCAATGTGACGACTTAAGCGGTTAATTTGTGGGTTAATACTGACCCCACCAAATACCACCATTGATTTTAAATTTAAATGCTTGCCATAAGTAGTGACTGACTCAGCTATTTGCGCAGCGAGTTCACGCGTTGGCGTTAGCATTAAGCAGCGTGGGCGACCTTTACTAATATCGGTTGTCGATTTTTCTGAAAGTAAATGCAAAATTGGCAACGTAAAACCGGCTGTTTTGCCAGTGCCAGTTTGGGCGCCAGCCAATAAGTCACCGCCGTTTAACACCAATGGAATCGCTTTTGCTTGAATGGGGGTAGGGGTGCTGTAACCCGCATCTTCAATGGCGCGCATAAGTGGTTCAGCTAGGCCTAAATCTTTAAAGCTGCCTAAGTTATTAGTGTCTGAGTCTTTTTCAGAGCTTTGTGCTTCTATGTTCATGTTTTGTGTTTTCCTACGACGGCCAATTGCAAGCTTGCAATACCAATCGAGGCAGACGAATAAAGGGTCTTTGATTAACTTATGTCATTTAAATATAAGTTATTTTAAAATGCCGCTACGCTGATTGGAGTCGCGTAGGGAAGCCGCATTATACAAGTTTAATGTAGTTGGTGTGGAATTAAAACTTTTTGCACACTCTACAACCTAGATGACGCTATTTCTCTGTTAGTAAGATATCAGGTTTTTTTTAGTCAATAGTCTACTTGTTAGCTTAGATATTTAGCTGCCGAAATTGGGTGGCAATATGTCAAACTTTGGCACGCCTTCTGGGAACACAGCCCAACTTGGCGCTGAGGCTGCATAAATTGCCATGGAAGGTTTAATGTCAGCATCGTTATCCAGTGTTGGCACTGAAATGGAGTAGAACTTTCCTGCGGTGACTTCAATACACATGGTGACACTGCATTGTTCACAAAACATATGATTCAAGTCTTTTCCTGAGCTACCTATTCGTGTAAATATGGTTGGGATACCTTTATTACTACTCATATTAAGACTCCTTATTTGTATTTCGTAATGCCTAATGTAACCTTCAGCAATCCCACTTTACTGGCAGCTGTATTCTTTAGCTGGCTTTTATTAGCGTTTTAGAAACGATAGGACCAATCGAACTGGCTATCTGAGGTAAGTGTTCAAATCCTGGTTTAGCAAATAAAACCCCTTGGTAAAGTATTACGCCGAAATTTAGTAAAAAGTTGAATTCAGCTTCTGTTTCTACGCCTTCTGCAACAACGTCAATACCTAGATCTAAACACACACCATAGATCGCTTTAACAATTGTCTGGCGTGGGCCGTTATTGTCAATACCATGTAATAGCCACTCATTGAGCTTTAATAGCTCAGGCTGGATTTCGGCAAGCATCGTTAAGCCAGCATATCCCGCACCAAAATCATCAATTGCAATCACCACACTTTCACTACGTAATTTATTTAATACATTGGCCAATAAATAGATATCGCAAATAAATTCTTTCTCTGTAATTTCAATGACTATTTGCTTTGCATCAAAACCAAGATTTTTTGCCTTCTCCAATGTTGCCGTTACATAGAGCCCCTCTTTAAAATAGAATTGATCCTGCAGTGAAATTGAGGTTGATGGCACAATAAACCTGTAAACAGGCTGCTAGCTCTAGGGCTTTTTCGCGGTTACATTGATCAAAAGACATGATATTCGACTGATTGATTTTATTATAAATAAAGTCGGAAGGTTCGTTATTTACACCTCTTAGCAATACCTCATAAGAA
>CAZJUK010000128.1:0-4747 GCA_964549145.1 uncultured Methylophilaceae bacterium | reverse complement strand
CATTTGGCGTGCCTTCTAAAACACTATCCTCTAAAGCTGGCTGCCAACTTATCACCTGCTCAATCTTTGATGCTAATTCAAAGTCTTTATCAGTGATGCCTTTAGCATCGTGTGTACAGAGCTTAACAATGACAAAAGCGTAAGAAACAGTCAAATCAGGGTGGTGCCACGCCGCCTCGGATAAATGCCCTACGGTGCTCACTACCATCATGGTTGCTTTCCACCCGCTCGTTTTATATTTTCGACGAATCCAGCCGTTTTCAAAATACCAGTGAGGTAGCTCGCTCTTTATTTTTTCGTTTATTTGCTCTTCAGAATAAGTTTTTTTGGCCATATGGATCTGCTTTTAGTTGGTACTAATGTAGATTACTAGCTACTTTATGTAATGTTTCGTAATTAACACCTTCTAAGAAATACTCATAATCTGTCTTTTTAACCATCCAGCTATCGAATGATTTATTTAAAACAAAATCGCTGAATGCTTCGTCAACAATGCCGTTTTCACTCACTAGCCTTAAACTTAGCTCATGCTTGCTAGGCTTGTCAGCCTTAACTAACACTAATTGTTGTGCATTCACTTTATTTGCCAACCATGCCGCAATACTATCTGAAGTTATATTCCAGTTTTTTGCAATCGTATCATCAGCTAACACCATTCTGCTTGGTAGCCAAACAATGCCACGATGTTGCCAAGTGCGCTCATCAATTTCCATTTCTGATCTAGCTAAAGCTAAATTAGGGTTCATATTAGCAAGTAATAATCCAAATTGATCCATTGCTAAAACCGCTAATCGATGCGCACAGGCATCAGTTATCTTTGATAACTTTTGTGCTTCTCTTACAGCATCAGCAAAGACGCCACCACCTGGTACAATAATAATTTTACCGTCACTAAATTTAGCAAACAATGCTAACCATTGCTCTAATTCTGGGGAACCTAATAAACTACCACCAATTTTAACTACCCACATAGAACTTCCTTATTATTAATTACTTTTTTGTTCATGCATAAAGTACTTTAAAACTTTCATCATACTAGCGGCTTTATCTAGTGTTTCTTCGTATTCTTTGTCGCATATAGAATCAATAACTATTCCTCCACCAGCATAAAAACTAAACTGCCCGCGGTTAACCACAGCAGTGCGAATCGCAATATTAGTATCTAGTTGTCCATCAAAACCAATATAACCAATTGCACCACAATAAACACTACGTTTATTTGGTTCCAGCTCATCAATAACCTGCATTGCACGTGTCTTTGGTGTACCAGTAATAGAACCACCTGGAAAACAACCTTTAAGCAAGTCTAGTGACCGACTACCTTGCTTAAGCTTGCCAGTGATTATACTAACTAGGTGATGAACATTTGAAAAACTTTGCAATTGAAACAGTTTTTCAACTTTTACGCTACCCGTCTTACAGTTTTTACTTATATCGTTTCGTAGCAAATCTACAATCATGACATTCTCAGCTTTATCTTTATCGCTTGACAATAGCTCCTTTGAGTACATTAAGTCTGTCTCTGAATCTTCTGAGCGTGGTCGCGTGCCTTTAATTGGCCTAGTTTCAACATGTTCGTCAATCACTTGTACAAAACGTTCTGGTGAGTTAGACAGTATTTGAAAACAATAGTCGTTATCTAATGGCAATTGCATAAATGCCATAAATGGTGCGGGGCTAATTTCACGTAATTGTTTATACGCTACCCAAGAATCGCCTTCTACTTTAGCCGAAAAACGTTGCGCTAGATTAACTTGATAAAAATCCCCATTTTTTATATACGTCTTAATTCTATTAAATGCTTTTTTGTATAAAGTTTTTGTGAAATTAGATGTTACTGCCGAAGTCACTACAAAGTGGCTGGCTTTTGTTACCAAAGGCGCTTCAAACAACACACGTAAATCAGACCATTTAGCTTTCGTTTTGTCTGAAAAACCATAAGTCACCAACATACTAATTTGCAAACGATGGTCAACAATCACAGCCCAGTCATAAATACCAACCATCATTTCTGGCTGGTTTTCCAGTACTTTACCATGACCAAGCTTTTCTAATCGATGTCCTAAATCATAAGAAAAATAACCCATTGCACCACCAGCAAAAGGCAAATTAGTACTTGGTGCCTGATATTGGCTAAGCACACGTTTAAGCACTAAAAATGGATCATCTTCTGAAGAGCTAATTTGTCCATTTTCTGTAATGACAGTTTGCTCATTCTGGGCAACCAGTGTCGCAATAGGCTGTGCAACAATAATATCGTAACGCCCATAACTACTCCCCGGATTGCCAGTCGCCGCATCGATTGCGCAACCACTATCTAATAACATAGCCCATGGCTGATCAGCCACACGCTCAAATAACAATGCGCTGTCGTGGTGATAAATAAGTGAATGTTTTGTAATTTTCATTTAATTTGTTAAGAATCTAATAAACACCCTACGGCTAGTGCAGGCAGACATAAGGAAGCACTTTGACTAGTTTTGTCGTCAAAAACATCCTCTAATTCTAAATACTGATAATGAAATTGATTTGCCAAAGATTTTGCTAAAAAATCCCCTGCACCAACTCCAATTACTGGCATACCTGCTCGCCAATGTTTTATTAAAGCCTGCTGAATCTGCTTTTGTTGAATATCCCGGCAATGTCTAGCAAGTCCTAACCACTTCTCCTCTACTTGGTTTTGAACACCTTCGTCATTAATATCATCACCAACCATTCTCGCTAGCCGGCGTGCTGCCGCCATTGTTGATTTACCCTTTCCATCAGCTGTATCGACCATATCAACATTTGCAGCTAATTCACCGGTTAAACGATAAACATCAGCCATTGTCGCAAAATACTCTGCCGCAACATTAACCTCTTTTCCATTTAACATTAATTTTTGTGCCAGTGCCATGATTGGTGTACGTATGACGCCGGTATACACCAGACTGTCTTGCTGCAGTCGACTTGCATCTGAAAATCCCACATCAACTAACTTTCCATCAATGATAGGAATAATATCAGTTGTTGTACTACCAATATCAAGAATAAGCGCAGTGTTTATATGTCTTGCAATCAAATTGGCGCTTGCATGCCAATTGGCTGAAGCAATGCTGCTAGCATACTTTTTAATACCTTCTATACCAACAAAATGCAGTTTATTTTGATAGTGATGTGATGTATAAAACCAGACATTACGCCCTAATAAACTTGCAATAAAATTAGAAATTTCAATCACTCCAGTTTTACGATTTGGAAATAAATCTACAAGTTCACCAGTCATGGTAACCGCATGGCTTACATCATTTATATTTATATTAAAACGTTCTGATATATTATCTACTGCGGCTTGTAGTTCTGTTAAGCCTAACCAAAGCTTACAAGGCATTTGTAAAACTTGTTCAACCTTATTGTGTGTACTAAGAAGCACGGCTTTTAGGTGTGCGCCACCGATATCCCACCCTATTTTATGCATATTCTTACTGATGATTAATTTCCAATTTTATATTTTTTGTTGCAAGTTCTGGCCATTGAAAACTCTGTATATCATGAGTATCTTCTGATTTAAAATTTAACCATAACTCAGCTACGTTAATACCTATCGCCTCTTTTAATGCAACATAAGCGGTTGTTAAGCGTGGGTTAATTTCTACCACAATAACTTTCTGCTCTTGTGATGAGTCACTCACAATGACATCAATACCAACATAGCCTTCTAACCCAGGAAAAGCGAGCGCAATTTGATTGGCTATTTTTTCAAAGCTAGAAGCAAACTCCTGCAGTCCATTCACTAAAACACCCTTAAAGAAAAGTGAGTTATTTTCTATATAAATTAACTGCTTATTACAAGCTAATACTTTTGCTGCTCCGTTAAAAATAAGACAAGAAATACTTGCAGGAATGCCATCTTGAAATGCTTGAACAATATGACTATGTACCCTATCGTCTTTTAACAACCAATTATCTAACGTACTTGCATCATCAAAATAGTAGGTGTCTTCGCACCCTGCTCCGTCAAGGGGCTTAGCAACCCATTGATGATGATTGTGAGCTTGCCAATGATCAACATCATACGTAAGCAAAGTAGGGATATTTGCTTCTTTTAAAGCCTCATACGTCAGTAATTTATTACTCGCCATTTGTATCGATGAACAATTAGAACCAATGACTATTTTATTTTGTTGCTCCGCCAGTTTTGTTAACTTTTCTAAAATTCCAGCAGATTCTGGTGCGACAAACCAAACAGCATCAACGCTTTTAATCAGCTCATCCCAAACCTGCCAGACATCAACAAGCGCATTGACTTTAATGGCTAGATCACAATATTGTGGCTGCGCTAAACGTGCATCATAAGTTGTCGTTATTTTATAAGGAAGCTTGGACAGGTCTTCTAACAAAACATCCCGCATTAATTGCCCTTCATACAGAAGAGACGCATTAAATTCATCATGATTAAAACCACCGCCAGTGATAAACTCACATACAAATATCTTAATTGGTGGTTTCATTGCACATTATTCCGGTCATTGATTTACTAAATGGTGTTGTTGTTCATGCAAAAAAAGGGCTTCGTTCTAGCTATCGTCCTATAAACTCTGAGCTAACGTTATCAAAACACCCTTTAGATATTGTAAAGGCATTTATAGAAATACATCCATTTAAAACAATGTATATTGCTGATTTAAATCGCATACAAAACATAAATGATGAAAATAATATGCATGAAAAAGTGTTTGAGGATATTTGCCATACTTTTCCTGACTTA
>CAZJUK010000127.1:0-4762 GCA_964549145.1 uncultured Methylophilaceae bacterium | reverse complement strand
ATTTATTAATGCTTGATTGTCAGGCTCTAGTGTCAATGCAAAATTAATGTTTTTTTCTGTATATTCATGTGCACAATAGACTTTGGTTTTTGGATTAAGTTGCTTTAAACGATTCAAGGAGTCAAACATTTGTAACGGTGTGCCTTCGAATAAACGGCCACAACCTGCAGCAAACAGCACATCTCCACAAAATAAAGCATCGTCATTCACATAAGCGATATGATCATTGGTGTGACCGGGTAGCCACATAATGTTAAAGCGTAAATCTAGAGATGGGATATGAATTTTATCTCCATCTGCTAGCGCCTGATGTTCAAAAGGGTAGGTAGTATATTGTGGTGCATACACATTGGCTGCGTAATTTTCTAGTAATGATTCCACACCACCCATATGATCAGAATGATGGTGAGTAATTAGAATTGCATTTAACGTCAGACCTAATGTTTTAAGTTTTTCTAATACGGGTGTTGCATCACCGGGGTCAATCACAATTGCATTGCGTTTATTGTGCAAAAGCCATATATAATTGTCGTTAAATGCAGGAATAGGCTTGATTTGTAACATTCGTCATTATATTAACATTGTGCAGGTGCAATATTGAATTTATTAGATTTGTTGTCAATTACTGAATGTTAAAGTCATTGGAAGAAGAGTGGCTTGAAACAACGCTAGGTCAATACTTGCTGGGCTACGAGCAACAAAAGTATGATGCTGCAACCGGTGATATGTTTGGTTTCTATGCACTGCAAGTCGGCTCGCCACAAATTCAATTGTTAAAAAATTCACGTATCCCAAATATTTTTTATGCCAATGTCCACAATGGGGATCTAAAGTGCGAAAGTGACTATTTGCCTTTTGCAGAGAATTGCATTGATTTATTATGTTTGCCACATGCATTAGAGTTCAGTGACAATCCACATCAAACATTGCGCGAGGCCGCTAGAGTTTTGGTGCCAGAAGGCTATTTAGTAATAACGGGATATAACCCGTTTAGTTTTTGGGGAGTGAAGAACTTATTTAACAGGAAAGAAAATTACCCTTGGTCAGGACAGTTCTTTAGTATTTCGCGTATTAAAGATTGGTTAGCATTGTTAAGTTTAGAATTTGTCGATGCGCAATTTTGTTGTTATGCGCCACCTCTAAGGGATGAAAAATGGTTGGCTTATTTTTCCTTTATGGAAAAGTTTGGCTCAAAATGGTGGCCTAGGATGGGTGGGTTGTATTTTATTGTGGCAAAGAAAAGGGTGGTTAATATGAAATTATTAAAACCACAATGGAAGCAAAGCCGGCTGAGTTCAAGATTAGTCATGTCTAATCATAAAAAAACCAAACTATCACAAAAAGCTAAAGAGAACATAAATGAATGATTGTGTTGAAATTTATACTGACGGAGCATGCAAGGGCAATCCTGGCATAGGTGGTTGGGGAGCATGGTTGCAATATAAAGGTAAGGAAAAATCAATTTTTGGCGGTGAGGAAGGCACAACGAACAACCGTATGGAAATGACAGCAGTTATCAGGGCTTTGGAGACTTTGAAATCTCCAAGAGATGTAAAAATCTATACAGATTCATCCTATGTTCAAAAAGGTATGTCAGAATGGCTAAAAGGGTGGAAAGCAAAAAATTGGCGCACCGCAAATAAAAAGCCTGTAAAGAATGATGATTTGTGGAAGTTATTAGATGAGCTTGCTAATCAACATCAAGTGGAGTGGATTTGGGTGAGAGGGCACAATGGCAACGTAGGTAATGAGCGTGCTGACGAGCTTGCTAATCAAGGGGTTGCTGAATTATTGAGTCAGAAAGATTGATATATTAACGAGAGAAAAAATTTCAAATAAAGAATTAGAATGCCATTATGAGACAAATATTTTTAGATACAGAGACAACAGGACTTTCCCCTGAGTTTGGGCATCGAGTAATCGAAATTGCTGCTGTGGAAATATTTAACCGTCGCCCAACTGGTAATAGATTTCATAAATATATTAATCCTGAACGTGATATTGAAGCTAAAGCACAAGAAGTACATGGCATTTCTTTAGAGTTTTTACAAGACAAGCCACTTTTTAATGATGTGGCAGAGAGTTTCATTGAGTTTATTAGCGGTTCTGAGCTTATCATGCACAACGCGCCATTTGATGTGGGCTTTTTAAATATGGAATTAGGCCGGATAGGGCTAACGCCATTAGGCGAAATTTGCGATAAAATTACTGATACCTTGAAAATGGCTAAAGACCTACGGCCTGGACAACGGAATAATTTAGATGCACTTTGCAGAAACTATGGCATTAATAATGCAAAACGTACATTGCATGGTGCATTGCTAGATGCAGAATTATTAGCAGAAGTGTATATGGCCATGACGCGTGGCCAGGATAGCTTAATGATAGATTTAGCTAATAATGTGGTGCTTGAAGACATTAGTTCTAGAGGCGAGAAAAAGGTGCCAAGTAAAGTACTGATGGCTAATGCCCATGAACTGGCTGAACATGAAGCTTATTTAAAAGGTTTGGAAGAAAAAGATGGTTTGCTTTCGTAGCGAGATTTTATTTACATTAATTTAATTTGGACAGTGTATGGATAATTGTATTTTTGTAACAGGTGGTGCTGGTTTTATTGGTAGTAATTTTGTAAACAGCTGGATAAAATCAGGTTTAGGTAAAGTAGTTAACCTTGATAAGTTAACTTATGCAGGTAACTTGGAAAATTTATCAGATATTCAAGATCATAAAGATTACATTTTTATCCAAACAGATATTGGTGATAATGAAGTTGTCGGCGACTTGCTAAAAAAACATAAGCCGTGTGCCGTTGTTAACTTTGCTGCTGAAAGTCATGTAGATCGCTCCATTCTTGGTCCAGGCGAATTTATTCAAACTAATATTGTAGGTACTTTTAATTTATTAGAAGAAGTCCGCGCTTATTGGGGTGCAATGAACGATAAGGGTAAAGGTGACTTTAGATTTTTGCATGTTTCAACAGATGAAGTTTATGGCTCTTTAAATCAATCTGACCCTGCTTTTAAAGAGACGAATGCCTACGAGCCAAACAGTCCTTATTCTGCTTCTAAAGCGGCTTCTGATCATTTAGTACGCGCCTATCACCATACCTATGGTCTCCCAGTAGTAACGACCAATTGTTCTAATAATTATGGGCCTTTTCATTTCCCTGAAAAGCTCATTCCTTTAGTTATTCATAATGCCTTGAATGGTAAAGATTTGCCAATTTATGGTAACGGTAGCAACGTGCGTGATTGGCTTTATGTTGAAGATCATTGTAGTGCAATTCGCCGTGTATTAGAGGCCGGTAAACTAGGTGAGACATACAACATAGGCGGTTGGAATGAAAAAACTAATTTAGATGTTGTACATACATTATGTGATATTTTGGATAAAGAACATCCTAAAACTGAAGGTAGTTATCGAAATCAAATTACTTATGTGCAAGATAGGCCAGGGCATGATCAGCGTTATGCGATTGATGCGAGTAAGATTGAGCGCGAGTTAGGCTGGAAACCGGAGGAAACCTTTGAAACAGGTATTCAAAAAACGGTTAAATGGTATTTAGAAAATCAAGCTTGGGTTAGCAATGTGACTAGCGGAGATTATAAAAACTGGATGAGTGAAAATTATCAAGGACGTAATGAGGAGAATGCATAATGGCAACTAAAGGGATTATTTTAGCCGGCGGCTCAGGTACGCGTTTATATCCAGCGACACAAGTGGTCTCCAAGCAACTGCTTCCTGTTTACGATAAGCCAATGATTTACTATCCATTGTCTGCTTTAATGTTGGCAGGTATTCGTGAAGTGCTTATTATTTCAACGCCTCAAGATACACCGCGGTTTAAAGATTTGTTGGGTGACGGGAGTCAATGGGGAATGAGTATAAACTATACAGTACAACCCTCCCCAGATGGCTTAGCACAAGCTTTTATTTTAGGTGAAGAGTTCATCGGTGATGATAGTTGTGCACTCGTATTGGGCGATAATATATTTTATGGACACGAACTTGCGGGAATGGCACAAAATGCAGCTAAGCGTGAAGAGGGTGCTACCGTTTTTGCATATCCAGTCCAGGACCCAGAACGTTATGGCGTTGTTGAGTTTGATAAACTTGGCTGTGCCATTAGTTTAGAAGAAAAACCGACAAATCCTAAATCACGTTATGCAGTCACTGGATTGTATTTCTACGATAATCAAGTTGTAGAGATGGCAAAAAATCTTAAACCATCACCTCGAGGTGAGTTAGAAATTACGGACTTGAATCGTATTTATTTAGAAAAAAGTCAATTGCAAGTTGAAGTGATGGGCCGTGGTATGGCTTGGTTAGATACAGGAACCCATGACTCTTTATTAGAAGCGGGATCATTTATTCAAACTATCGAAAAACGTCAAGGATTAAAAGTGGCTTGTCCTGAAGAAATTGCTTATCGTATGGGCTTTATTAGTGCCGATCAAGTTGAAGCGATGGCTAAAAAATATGCAAAAAATGGCTACGGTCAGTATCTGAAACAAATATTAACGGACCAGGTTTATTAATGAATGTCATAAAAACAACGATTCCTGATGTTCTTCTGTTCGAACCAAAGGTGTTTGGTGATGCGCGTGGATTTTTCTTTGAAAGCTTCAATTTGAACGCTTTTAGAGATGCAACAGGATTGGATGTAAATTTTGTACAAGACAACCATTCTAGATCTGCAAAAAATGTCTTAAGAGGTTTGCATTATCAAAAAGGGAATCATGCACAAGCAAAACTGGTTCGT
>CAZJUK010000126.1:0-5115 GCA_964549145.1 uncultured Methylophilaceae bacterium | reverse complement strand
GCAGCGGATTGAAAATCCGCGTGTCACTGGTTCAATTCCAGTTCGGGCCACCAATCAAGATAAGCCTTACAGAGATGTAGGGCTTTTTGTTTTCTGAATATGAGCAATTAACCATTAGAGATGACCTATCTACGCTTTAAGATCTCATTAACTATTTTTCAATAGCAGCACTTCCAATTATTACTATTGCTAAAGTCCTAATGCAGTAAGTCCAGGGTAATCATCTGGCCGCCTACCTTGTGGCCAGTGAAACTTTCTTTCGTCCTCTGTAATAGGTAGATCATTTATACATGCAAAACGATTTTTCATGAGCCCATCCTCTCCAAACTCCCAGTTCTCATTGCCATAAGAGCGAAACCAGTTACCGTTATCATCATTCCATTCATATGCATAACGCACAGCTATACGATTACCTGTAAAAGCCCACAGTTCTTTAATTAGCCTATAGTTCTGTTCTTTAACCCATTTTTGTTCTAAAAATTTCCGTGCTTCTTCACGGTTATTAATAAATGTAGAGCGGTTTCGCCATTTTGTATCTTCAGAATAAGCTAGTGACACCTTTGTAGCATCGCAACTATTCCACCCGTCCTCTGCAAGACGTACTTTTTGCCGAGCTGTTTCTTCATTAAATGAGGGTAGTGGTGGTCGTGTTTCCATGATATTCTCCTTGCAAGAATGCTTAATAAATAAATGAACAATACAACTTTATAAAAATTAGTAAGTTTTGTTATAAATCTAACTCAACAAAATCACTCCCTTTTGCTGGTACTGCACAACAAATTAACGCTTCATCTGCAGCGTGAGCTGCGCTAGGTTTAGCACGGTATGCGACCGAACCAGATTTTATTTTTGTAGCACATGTCCCACAAACACCGTTTCGACAACTAAAATCAGGCGTCAATCCATGTGACTCAGCTGTTTCTAAAAGTGTGCCGCCGCCAGCATTCCAATGTTGTTCAAAGTCAGATTTTACAAATTTAATAACCGTTTCTACGGCTTCATCTATTACCAATGTCTGAGCTGAGCTTTCGTCTGCTTGTCTATTAAGTGTTGCCGGCCCGAATGCTTCAGTAAAAATACGAGTGTCGCGCACACCTAAGCTACGAATGGCATCGTAAAGCGCTTGCATAAAAGTCGCGGGGCCACATAAGTAAAAATCATAATCGTCCAATGATAAAATCTGACGAATCATTTCAGCATCGATGTGTCCAGCTCCATCGAAGTCAACCCCAGCTTTTTCTGCCTCATCTGGTTTACTTATAATTGAGTAATAACGTACATTGCCTTCAGATGCTTTTTCCAGGCTTCGAAAGTCTTTAGAAAATGCACGTTCTGCAGTTGTCTTTGAAGCATGCAATATAGTCAGCAATCGCTTATTACGAGTTCGAAAGCCTTCTCTTACCATATGTGAAGCCATTGATATCATAGGTGTAATGCCGACACCGCCACCCAGCAATACTGCAGGGCGCTTTTCTATATTATCAATAAAAAACTCTCCTCTAGGCGCTTTTACTTCAATAACATCCCCTAAGGACAACTCATCATGCAAAGCTTTTGAAATATTACCCTTCGCTTCACGTTTAATCGAAATACGATAATAGCTCTCGTCCGGTGCTGATGATAATGTATAGGTTCTAATTACAGCGTGCTCAGAGCCTTGAGGTCTAGTGCGTATTGTTAGAAACTGCCCTGCTTTAAAGGGAAGTAAGCCGTGACCATCTGCCGGCTCTAAATAGAATGAACTAATAACCGAGCTTTCTTTTTCAACTTTGGTCAATTCAAATGGGCGCCAAGCTTCTCGCTTTTTTTCAGCTTCAAGTGTGGCAGCTGTTTGTTCCCAGTCACCAGTCATCAATGAATTTGGTGAGTACCCTTTCATGGATGCTCTAAATGGCAAAACGTCTAGCAATCTTGTACCGTGGTCAAGAGTAAAGCGCCATGCACGCTCTGCCCCTTTAAATGCAACAACTTGCTCATCATCTTCCCAAAGTAATTCTACAGTGCCCGTTAACATCAACAGCTCACCCGTTGAAAAGTCGGTAAAGACTAAACCCGCTTTAGGGTTTAAAAGAAAGTTACCTAATGTATTAAAGTGAAAGTTTCCTGGAAAATCAGGAATAGTGAGCGTGTTTCCGTCTATTTTAACAAAACCTGGGCGACCACCACGATGAGACACATCCACACCTTCTATCTCAGGGCAGTCTTTTAAATCAATATAACTTGCAACAAAAAAAGTATCTGCTGCATTAATCATGTGTCTAGCTTTATTATCTAATATCGCGAATGTTTCGGCATTATTGATGCCAGACTTATTCGCTAAACTTGCATTCGGTTCGCGAGTAAAATGAATATCCCAATTCTGAATATATTGTGGGCAATTACCAAAAGACTGGTCGACCTTAACTGAAAAACCGGAGTCATGTGTTTGACTTATCCGCCCGTTTAAGCGGTTCCGACGACGATCCATCATTTCTATACCCAGCAAGCCCAGAGGACTGCCAGGTTTTTTAAGAACATAATGTAGCGGGTTACCTATTGCGGTATCAGCGCTAAAATCTAGTGATGTTGAATCGGGTGATTTCATAAACCCAGGTCTACCAGACAATAGTGTTGCCCAAGGCCAACCTTCCCCATCAACCCCACCGACAACGATAAAAGGTAGCTCTTCATAAAACTGGCGATGCTGATCTGGCATAGCAGAATGTATGACACGACGCCCAAAACTTTCCATTGAGTCACGCTTGCCACTACGTGCCTGAATAGTTTGTTCTCCTAAATGAAATGGGGAGTCTTCTAACTCTTGGTTATTTACGTTTTGCATCTTAATACCTCGTTATATACCTTTTATTAAAAGAATGTCCTACTCTGGAAAGGAAAAGTTAAAACTAAGATACTAATCCTACTTTAGTTACTTGCATGGGTTTAAAGCCATCTAATGCTTCAATATTTTCCAATAAGCGACGAACATTTGGGTAAGGCTCTAATGACACGTTTCCCTCAGGCGCATGGGCAACATAAGTATAAATTGCAACGTCAGCGATTGTTGCCCTGTTGGTAACTAAAAAATCACGGCCCTGCATATGACTTTCTAATTTAGTTAATACTTTTTCAGCTGTTACTTTAGTAAAGTCTACATCTAGTGGTGCATTAAAAACAGTAATCAACCTTGCAGCAGCAGGCCCAAAAGCAATTTCACCAGCTGCCAAAGTTAGGAACTTCTGCACTTCTGCCTCCTCTTTTAAGTCTTGAGGGATATAAGATGGTGCATACTTTCGTGCTAAATAAACTAAGATGGCATTAGAGTCTGTAATTATCGTTTCCCCATCTTCGATCACTGGCACTTGACCAGCAGGATTCATTGCAAGAAATTCAGAAGTTTTATGAGCCCCGCCTGCAAGGTCAACATTAATTATTTCGTGTGCAATGCCAGTCAAACTGGCGAATAATTCAACACGATGAGCATGGCCAGAAAGCGGGAAGCTATGAATACGAATATTATTTGTCATGATTAATCCTTTATTAAGTTATTCAAATTTGTAAGATGCATTCATAGTAATTTTTATCTAAATAAAATACAATAATCCTTATCGTACAAACAATATCTCTATATTGTGTATAATAAAATTGACTTAGACATAAAGGGCAGGACGTGGACACCATTAATAGCATGCGTGCATTTGTTGCGGTAGCTGGGCAAAATTCTTTTACTCAAGGTGCAAAGCAACTAAGCATAAGCACTAATTTGGCAAGTAAATACGTTAGGCAACTTGAAGGCCGCCTGGGTGCACAGTTGTTAAATCGAACCACACGAAGTGTTACATTGACAGAAACTGGCCATGCATACTATGGTCGATGCTTACCAATATTAGACCAACTTAATGAGCTTGAAGGCATAGTTCAGGAGCGTCAATCAGAGGTCGCAGGGGCCATTCGTATCACTGCTCCTACGGCATTTGGTAGCCGTGAATTAGTGGGTGCCATTAGCCAGTTTCAATTAAATAACCCCAAGGTGTCTATTGATTTATTTCTTTCTGATCAGCGTATAGGGATAATCGAAGATGGTTTTGATCTTGCGGTTCGATTTGGCGAGCTAAAAGACTCGAGTTTAATTGCCCGCAAACTAACAAATATGCGCGTTGTTGTTTTTGCCTCGCCTGACTATTTAAAAAAACACGGAAAGCCTTTACACCCGGATGCTTTAGCTACCTATAACTGTCTATTGCAAACAGCATCAGTAGATCCGGAACATTGGGGATTTTCTATTAATGGTAAGCAAGAGTCTTTTCGCGTAAACGGTTCATTTCATGCAAACTCACCTCGTGCAGTAGCTTATATGGCTGCGGGTGGATTGGGGATTGGGCGGTGCCCGATGTATATTGCTGAGCCATTTATTCAAAACGGTCAACTCACATTACTATTTGAAGATAAAGAAATTACTGAATTTAACCTTTATGCTATTTATCCGTCTAACCGTCATTTAACCATTCGTATTCGTGCATTGATTGATTTTTTAATTAAAGAGTTTAGCGAAAGCTATAAGATTGGTAGCCAATAGTTCGGTTTAGTTCGGCTCGCACTATTGGACAACTTATTGATATTATTCAACTTAATTTAATCAAAGATACCAAATTTGACTTATCAGTTCGGCATACTGGTTCGGCAATTTACTTTAGAAGAATTTTCAAACAAATATCTTGTTAAAAATCTCTGACTTACGGCAACATCAAGAAAAGACTGCCTTGTATTGAAAATCTGTGTGTCTCTGGTTCGAGTCCAGGTTGGGGAGCCAAATTTTAGAAGCCTCACAGCGATGTGGGGCTTCTTTCATTTCAAACACGCAGAAAGTGCCTTGCAGCGTTCAGATTATTCTCTACCGAAATCAGTATCAACTTTATCTTTAGCTTTATGGTCTTGAAATTAAATGTTTAACTACCCGATTTTCTATAGGTGCTCATACGAGTTTCCTATTATTAAGAAATAGGTAAAATAGCTCAATGGGTAAATCTATGAGGTGTGATCTCGGCTCTCAAAATGGCATAAAAACAAAGGAAATATACTATTTGGATGCCTGTTACAGAAGATGGGTATTACATGATCTTCCGTTATTATGGTCCT
>CAZJUK010000125.1:0-5146 GCA_964549145.1 uncultured Methylophilaceae bacterium | reverse complement strand
AACTTAGATGCACAAGCCATGAGCAACCTGACTTCAATTGATCGTGAATATACCTTGTATGAAATTGCAACCATGACGCGTGCTGGTGCAGCCAAACTCATCGGTTTAAACGATCGCGGTCATTTAGGCATAGGCGCTGCGGCAGATATTACGGTATATACAGAACAAGAAGATAAAGAAGCAATGTTTAGCAAGCCAGATTACGTATTTAAAGACGGTGTGTTAGTCGTTAAAAATGGCGAAGTGGTCAAAGTCGTTTGGGGCAAAACGCACACGGCCAAACCGCATTATGACAGTAGCGTTGAAACAGGCTTAAAAGACTATTTTGATAAATACCATACCATTAAACTTGATAACTTTAAGATAAGTGATGATGAGATTGCTAATGATGGTCGCAATCAAGTTATTAACCATACACAATCATGAACCTTAACGGCGTGCAAATAGACGAAACCTTTGCCGAAGCATTCAACATGCGCGGCACAAGAATTATTATTACTGCACAAAATCACAAATGGGCATATAACGCAGCGAATGCCATGACAGGCTTTGCCACTAGCGTTATTGGTTGCGGCGTAGAGGCTGGCATCGAGCGTGAATTGGTAGCTACTGAAACACCCGATGGACGTCCAGGCGTCAGCATTTTAATGTTTGCTATGGGTAGCAAGGTGCTTAAGCAACAATTAGAAACGCGCATGGGCCAATGTATTTTAACTTGCCCCACAGCCGCTGCATTTTCTGGGATTGATTCAGATGACCAAATCAGTCTTGGAAAGCATTTGCGCTACTTTGGCGACGGCCATCAAATTTCAAAACTTATCCCAAATGAACAAGGTGAAAACAAACGATACTGGCGTATTCCTGTAATGGATGGCGAATTTCTAACGCAAGAAACCACCGGCATGGTGCGTGCTATTGGTGGCGGTAACTTTTTAGTATTAGGCACTAGTCAACCACAGGTATTAGAAGCTTGTGAAGTAGCGATTGAAGCTATGCGGAAAGTGCCTAATGTCATCATGCCATTCCCAGGTGGCGTTGTCCGCTCAGGATCCAAGGTCGGTAGCAAATATCCTAGCATGTTTGCCAGCACTAATGATGCATTTTGCCCAACACTCAAAGGCACAGTGAACACTGAGCTAGATATGGATATTGAAAGTGTCATGGAAATCGTGATTGATGGCATGGCTTTTGAAGACATTGCACTATCAATGAAAGTAGGTATTGAAGCTGCTTGCAGCTTAGGTGAAGCCGCAGGTATTAAACGCATTTCAGCTGGAAATTATGGTGGGAAACTCGGCCCACATCACTTTAAACTACATGAAATTCTTGGTGATCAATAATATGATAGGGCTTGAATTAACTCTTAAAACATCGCTTAAGCACAGTTTAGATTGCAGTCGCTTAACACCTAATTTATTGATAGGGCTGAGCTTAGCAAATATCAAAGCATTAAATTTTTACCAGCATCAAAAAGTCAGTGATTTTTTTGATGTATCTGGCAAAACCATTAGTGAAAATAATACTCACATTGTATTTAAACAAAGCAATTCTTTTTTAGATAATATTGGTAATCAAATGCGTGAAGGAACGATAACAATTGAAGGGGATTGTGGTAATTTTTTAGGTGCAAAAATGCAAGGCGGCACGATAATTTGTAAAGGTAACACCGGTGATAGAGTTGCCGACAATATGCGCCGAGGCATGGTCTTAATCGAAGGTAACGTAGCAAACTATTGCGCATCAAGCATGATAGCTGGGACCGTCGGCATACTAGGCAATGCTGGCAAATACTTAGGTTATGGCGCTAAGCGCGGCACATTGCTATTAGCTAACCAGCCTGCTGACCAGGCCACTTGGGTGGATTGCGGACTACTCTCTTTCCCCTTTTTGGAATTATTATTTAAATCTTTCAAACAATTTGACACACAGTTTTCAAAACTGAATACCACACGCGCACAACGTTGGGCAGGTGATATTGCTGGTATAGGCAAAGCTGAGATTCTATTATTAAAATCAGATTAAGTGGTTTTTGTTAGCACTGCAATCTAAAAGCATCATTGCTTTTATATCTTTAATGTGTCGGCACAAATCAGTAATCCAGATTGGTGTTAAAATACGCGTTTTTAGCAGTTATTTACTCACATTCACATGCCAAAATACCTAACCGCCGCACTTTATAAATTTATCAGTCTACCTGACTACAAAGAATTACAAAAACCAATGTTAGAAAAATGTCTTGAACATGGCGTTAAAGGCACTATTCTGCTTGCACTAGAAGGTATTAACGGCACGATTGCAGGTGCGCCCGAAGACATAAAAGTAGTGCTTACTTATTTGCGTAGTGACAACCGCTTTAGCGATCTAGAGCATAAAGAGTCGCATGCAAACACACACCCGTTTTATCGAATGAAGGTGAAACTAAAAAAAGAAATTGTCACCATGGGAGTGGAAGGCATTGACCCAAACAATGTGGTTGGCACTTATGTGAAACCAGAAGATTGGAATAATTTAATTAACAACCCAGACGTCGTGTTATTAGATACGCGTAACGATTACGAAGTCAGTATTGGCTCTTTTAAGGGCGCTACTAATCCAAAAACGACTACTTTTAGAGAATTTCCAACATTTGTCGCTGACAACCTAAGCGCCACTAAAAACAAAAAAGTAGCTATGTATTGTACAGGTGGCATTCGTTGTGAAAAAGCTTCCTCATTTATGAAAGCACAAGGTTTTGAAGAGGTTTATCATTTGCAAGGTGGAATATTAAAATATTTAGAAACTGTGCCAAAAGAACAAAGTTTGTGGGAAGGTGAATGTTTTGTATTTGATCAACGCGTTGCCGTTAAACATGGTTTAGCCGAAGGTAGTTATGACCAATGCTACGCATGCCGCATGCCGCTCTCGCCTGAAGAACTCAAAAGCGATCAGTATACGACTGGCATTGCTTGTCCGTATTGCTATGATAAAACATCTGAAGAGAAAAAAGCGGCGTTGACTGAACGTCAAAAACAAGTGATTTTAGCCAAAGATCGTGGCGAAAACCATATTGGTCAAAGCAAACTAAATGAGAAAGGATAGACTTGTTAAATGAATCATATTTCTAAACGGCTTAGTCTAAAACTATCCTGCCATTCAGTGCTTGTATTCGGCGACTATTCTTACCTTTAGCTTTTCGCTTAAACATTGAAATTTGTTTTTTTCGATGACTTTAACATTGCCTTCATAACTAGCCATACGACACTTTCATTCCTACATGATGGCGTTCTCATAAATTACTTTTAATCAAAACTAGAAATTAATTATCCTGGAAGTGCCTCACATACAATGCCATTTTTATTACGGTCTAGACCATAAACATCCAATGACATAACTTTAGCCTTATCAAGACCACTATTGTTACTGGTGATTTGCGCCGCACAACTATCATATTTTTCTTGCGCTTCTGCTTGGGTTGCAAAGTTATTACAATCCAGATCATAGGCATCTGATTTGCCTGCTGGTTTCACACAATCCCCCATCAATACCACGCCATCTTTAGTATGCTGAACGCGTGATTCTTTAATGCTACCTGTTTCCCATAAGGTCGCTAAATCTAAATCATAATCTAAAGTTTGGATACCAATCGCACCTAGTAACAATACACCTAAGCCGATGGCAAAGCCTTTCTTAATGATACCCATCATGTATAAAGTAATCACAACAACCACTAATAATACTAAAAACCATATTCTTGTAGACTTTGTATTACGCGCTTTTTGTAAAGAGCTCATATTGAATGCCGATTAATTAAGTTAGCTGGAATCGTAGCGTTAAATTAGAGGTGTGTCAAAAGTTGAAATGAATAAAGTTTTTTCTTTTGTGATTTAGCTAGTGGAGTTCCTATTTTAAGCACGACTTAAAGGGCTTCTATCCATGTGTTATCAATATATATTTTCATAATTAATCAGTTATTATGTGATTTAATGAAGTTGAGTTAAGGTTTATTACTGCATTAATTAAAAAGAAAATGGATGGACATAATGAAAGCTATCGGTTACATCAACTCCTTACCTATCGCTGATTTCGAATCGCTACTCGATATCGAGCTACCTCAACCTATTGCAACCGGACAAGACTTACTCGTTAAGGTCAAAGCAATCGCTGTGAATCCCGTTGACTACAAAGTTCGCCAAAAAGCATCCGCAGCTAGTGGCGAATACAAAATTCTTGGTTGGGACGCTGTGGCTGAAGTTGTTGCAACAGGAGAAGCTGCGAGTCAATTCAAAGTAGGTGATGTCGTCTATTATGCTGGCGATATCACGCGTCAAGGCAGTAATGCTGAATATCAATTGGTTGACGAACGCCTAGTTGGCACAAAGCCAACAAGTCTGTCTGATGCAGAAGCTGCTGCACTTCCACTAACAGCAATCACAGCTTGGGAACTTTTGTTTGAACATCTTTCCATTCAACAACAAAATCCTGATTCAATAAAAAAAACGGATGAAGTGATTTTGGTTGTTGGGGCTGCTGGCGGAGTTGGCTCTATTCTTTTGCAACTAATCAATGCAATAACCGGTGCCACCGCTATAGCCACTGCCTCACGCGAAAGTTCTCAAGCTTGGGTAAAAAAACTAGGTGCACACCATATCATTGATCATACAAACCCGCTCATCGCACAAATTGAAGCTTTGAATATTGGTCAGGTGACACACATTGCTAGCTTAAACAGTACTGAGTCTTACTTTGACACTTATACAGAGCTACTGAAACCTTTTGGCAAAATCGCTTTAATTGATGAACCACAATCTTTAGATATCACTAAGCTTAAATTAAAAAGTTTGTCATTACACTGGGAGTTTATGTTTGCACGATCCATGTTTAAAGCAGTGGATATGTACGAGCAAAGTAATTTACTCAACCGTTTATCAGTCTTGATTAACCAAGGGCACATCAAAACAACGATTGGCAAACATATGGGAGCGATTAATGCCACTAACCTAAAGGCAGCACATAAGGAATTAGAGTCTGGCCAATCAATTGGTAAGGTTGTCTTAGAAGGTTTTTAAGTAAGCTAAATCATGCTAATGAAAAGTAAATGAATTTAAAAAAAAGAAAGTCAACTCATCAAAAAACTCTTTAATTATCTTTCTATTAAATATAAAAATAA
>CAZJUK010000124.1:0-5181 GCA_964549145.1 uncultured Methylophilaceae bacterium | reverse complement strand
CATCTTTAATAATAAGTGGCAGTAAATCGGGATCAGGAAAGTAGCGATAATCATTGGCCTCTTCCTTACTACGCATCGATTTTGTTTCGCCAGTATCAGGATTAAACAATATGGTTGCTTGGTGAATCTTTCCACCGTCCTCTAGGGTATCAATCTGCCACTGCGTTTCATACTCAATCGCTTGTTGCATAAACTTGAATGAATTTAAGTTTTTAATTTCACGTCGTGTACCTAATTCATCCGTGCCTTTTGGTCGAACTGAAACATTCACGTCGCAGCGAAAACTACCTTCTTGCATATTGCCATCGCATATATCTATCCATTGTACGAGTCCATGTAGTTTTTTAGCATAAGCAATTGCTTCAGCAGCAGAGCGCATATCAGGCTCCGTCACAATTTCTAATAATGGAGTGCCTGCTCGGTTTAAATCAATGCCACTCATTCCTTCAAATGCGCCATGCACTGATTTACCAGCATCTTCCTCTAAATGTGCACGAGTAATATTAATTACTTTTTCATATGCCTCAGTTTTTTGTCCTTTTTTATCAGAAGCTGCTGGCACTTGAATCGTTACTTGCCCTTTACCCACAACAGGCAACTCAAACTGACTAATTTGGTAACCTTTTGGTAAATCTGGATAAAAATAGTTTTTACGAGCAAACACTGAGCGTGGCGCAATTTCTGCATCAATCGCTAAGCCAAACTTAATAGCACATTCCACCGCTTCCTTATTTAGTACAGGCAACACACCTGGCAAAGCAATACTAACTTCACAAGCTTGTGTATTAGGCTCGGAACCATAAGTGGTCGAGGCACCTGAAAAAATCTTAGTGTTTGTTCTGAGTTGGGTGTGTGTTTCTAACCCAATAACCACTTCCCATTCCATTATTCAATTCCTTGCGGCATTTGTGTATGCCAATCTGTAACTTGTTGATAAGCATGTGCGACATCCAACATACGCGCCTCATCAAAATAATTGCCCATAATTTGCAAACCTACCGGTAAAGGTTTACCATCTTCACTAGTAGCAAAACCAGCTGGAATACTCATTCCCGGCAAGCCCGCTAAATTGGTTGCAATGGTATAGACATCTTGCAAGTACATAGCTACAGGATCATCTATTTTCTCACCTGCTTTAAATGCAGTAGAAGGAGCAGATGGTCCCATAATTACATCACATTGTTGATAAGCTTCTGTGAAATCCTGTGCAATTAAACGGCGAATCTGCTGCGCTTTCAGATAATAAGCATCATAATAGCCCGCACTCAAAACGTAAGTGCCAATCAAAATACGGCGCTTCACTTCATCGCCAAAACCTTCAGTACGGCTTTTCATATACATATCAATTAAGTCATCATACTCTGCGGCGCGATGTCCATAACGAACACCATCGTAACGAGATAAATTCGAACTTGCCTCGGCAGGTGCAAGTACGTAATATACTGGGATAGATAGCTGCGAATTTGGCAAGGTAATATCTACTGTTTCCGCGCCCAATTTGCGATATACACCAATCGCTTCGTGCACCAGCTTTGCTACATCAGCATCTAGACCATCGGTAAAATATTCTTTTGGCAAGCCAATACGCAAGCCTTTTAGCGGTTGATCACCTTTAATATCAGCTAAGCCAAGAGTGTAGTCTTCTTTAGAGTGGTTGAGGCTTGTTGAGTCACGCTCATCAAAACCAGCCATCACATTCATCATTAATGCACAATCTTCAGCTGATTTTGCCATAGGACCTGCTTGATCCAAGCTGGATGCAAAGGCAATCATGCCGTAACGTGACACTAATCCGTATGTTGGTTTCAAACCTGTAAAACCACATAATGATGCAGGCTGGCGAATCGAACCGCCGGTATCTGTACCTGTTGCAGCGGCGCACAAACGGGCAGCTACAGCAGCAGCCGAACCGCCACTACTTCCGCCAGGCACACGCTTAACATCCCAAGGATTTTTTACACCACCAAAAAAACTCGTTTCGTTTGATGAGCCCATGGCAAACTCATCCATATTGGTTTTACCCAAACTAACAGCACCTGCTGCATTAAATTGATTAATAACGTGAGCATCGTATGGTGCAATAAAATTAGATAGCATTTTTGAACCACAAGTCGTTCTCCATCCTTTTGCACAAAATATATCTTTTTGCGCAAATGGAATACCAGTCAACGGTTCTGCATTATTCGCTGCTATTCGCACATCTGCTAGCTTCGCTTGTGCAAGTGTTTTATCTTCATCTATTGTGATAAAAGCGTTAATGGCTTGGTTATGTTGTTGAATACGTGTTAAAAATTCTTGCGTCAATTCAACACTAGAAATCTCTTTACTTGCCAACATTTGGCTAAGTGTTTTTAAGCTACTATTAATCATAATTGTACTATTCAATTACTTTAGGAACGAGGTATAAGCCACCATCGGTAAGCGGAGCGACAGCTTGAAAAGTGTCACGTTGATTGGTCTGTGTCACCACATCTTCACGTAGTCGCTGTTCTAAATCTTGAGCATGTGACATCGGGATAATGCCTGCAGTATTCACCGCTTGCATTTCTTCAATTAAGCCCATTATCCCTGAAAGTTTAGTGAGCGTTAATTGTGCTTCGCTTTGATTAATTTCGATGCGCGCCAAATCGGCAATGCGTTTTATATCTGCTATGTTGAGTGCCATGAAAATTTTAGTCTTTATATTTTTGAAACTTAAATGTAATAAACTGCAAAAGCAACTTAATTTTAATCTGAATATACGTTATTATACCTTGATTCAAAAGGTCATTTAAGCATTTGCTAATGATCTTTTATAATCATTTTAGTAATTTTGTATCAGGGTCAGGAAAAAACAATATGTTGGGTTCGTTAAGTAGCTATTTTTCTAATGATTTAGCCATTGATTTAGGAACAGCAAATACCTTAATTTATTCTCGCGGGAAAGGCGTTGTGCTTAATGAACCGTCTGTTGTTGCCATTCGAATGGAAGGTGGCCCGCACGGTAAAAAAGTTTTACTGGCTGTAGGCACAGATGCTAAAGGCATGCTCGGGCGTGCACCTGCAAATATTCAAGCTATTCGCCCGATGAAAGATGGCGTAATTGCTGACTTTACTGTCACTGAGCAAATGCTTAAATTTTTTATTCGCAAAGCGCATGATTCACGTTGGTTTTCACCAAGCCCTCGCATTATTATTTGTGTACCTGTTGGTTCAACACAAGTTGAACGTCGCGCGATTAAAGAATCTGCTGAGCGAGCTGGTGCAAAACAAGTATTTCTTATTGAAGAACCAATGGCAGCGGCAATCGGCGCAGATATGCCTGTGGCAGAGGCGACCGGCTCAATGGTAGTAGATATTGGTGGCGGCACAACAGAAGTGGGCGTGATCTCACTTGGTGGAATTGTTTATGCAAAATCTGAACGTGTTGGTGGTGACAAGTTTGATCAGGCGATTATTGATTACATTCGCCGTAACTACGGAATGCAGATTTCAGAACCAACAGCTGAAACGATCAAGAAGAAAATTGGCTCTGCATTTCCAGGTTCCGAAGTATTAGAAATGGAAGTAACTGGCCGCAACTTAGCAGAAGGTTTGCCACGTAAATTCACTATTTCAAGCAATGAAATATTAGAAGCGTTAACTGAGCCGTTAAACTCTATTGTAGGCGCAGTAAAATCTGCATTAGAACAAACCCCGCCAGAACTAGGTGCTGACATTGCTGAAAAAGGCATGGTAATCACAGGTGGCGGTGCACTATTGCGCGATTTAGACAGATTACTCATGGAAGAGACAGGCTTGCCGGTAATTGTTGCTGAAGACCCTTTAACATGTGTTGCACGCGGTTGTGGGCGGGCATTAGAAGAAATGGACAAATTGGGCAACGTATTTGCTTATGAATAGTATTTGGTTTGATCAATTCAAATTTATAAACTTACAATGTCAGCATGCTTAAAGGTGTTCATGAAAGACTAGACCCCCAACAAACTCCAGCATTCTTTGTCCGTGGCCCAAGTTTATTTTCACGAATGGTTTTTTTCTGCGCTCTATCCGTAATGTTTATAGTGGCGGACTCTCAGTTAAATTATCTTTCACAATTTCGCCAAGCCTTTATTGGTGGCTTACACCCTTTGGAACGCATTGCAAAAGCTCCTAGTGACTGGATACAAGATGCTAGCAAGTATTTTTCTGCTCACAATCAATTGGTCCAAGAAAATTACATTCTTAAACAACAAGCGTTTGAACATAAAGTATTACTACAAAGCTTAAATACATTAAAAGCTGAAAATTATCACTTACGCAGCTTACTTAAAGCGGATATACCTATTTACCCGAAAGCTATTTTGGGTGAAATTACACACACTGGACGCGACCCTTTCACAAACGTTGTAATTGTAAATCGTGGAAGCCAGCATAATGTACACGCAGGACAAGCGGTCGTTGACTCAAAGGGGGTGATTGGCCAAATCACCAGAATTTATCCCTTCACTAGCGAAGTAACTTTAATCACAGATAAGAGCTTATCAATTCCTATTCAAATTGAACGTAATCAGTTGCGTGCCATTGCATTTGGCGAGGGCAGCAACACTTTAGATATCCCCTATTTGCCAACTAATGTAGATATTATAATTGGTGACAAACTCGTCACTTCTGGTATTGATGGCATTTATCCAGCAGGCTTAGCAGTTGCCTCTGTAACCAAAATTGAGCAGGACCCTGGCTCACCCTTTGCAAAAATATTGAGCACACCTATTGCAGAAGTCAGTCATCATTTACAGCTTTTACTACTAGAGTTACCTCAAACAAAAAAAGCTGAAGTTACGCCAACGCCTACATTAGAAGAAAAATCACAAATCAAAAAGGCCAAACCTAATGCGGCGCGTTAACGCGATGATCGTATATGCCTCATTATTAGCGGCGCTCATTTGCCAACTATTCCCTTGGACTGGGCAAGGTATCATATTACGACCTGACTTTATGTTGGTTGTTTTATTATATTGGTTATTACGCGCACCTAATATATGCAACCTAGGCAGTGCTTGGGTTACTGGGTTATTGGTAGACTTGGCTACTGGTAGTTTATTAGGTCAGTATGCACTAACTTTCACTTTAACGGCTTATTTTGCGCTAAATTATCAACGCAGAATTGTCTTATTCACCAAGTGGCAATTAGCATCCTATGTCTTTGCATTACTTTTATTT
>CAZJUK010000123.1:0-5258 GCA_964549145.1 uncultured Methylophilaceae bacterium | reverse complement strand
GCTAGCTAACAATAGATCTAAGGTTAAGCCTACCGCACCTTCGGTTGAGTTTTCTACAGGTACCACGCCATAATTTGCCTGCTTTGCTTCTAATGTACGGAACACTTCATCAATCGTACCGCAAACAATTGCATTACGACCTTGGCCAAACTGTTTAAATGCTGCTTCTTCACTATAAGTGCCAAGCGGACCTAAGAAGACGATAGATAATTCTTTTTCTAGCGCACGACAATTAGACATCACTGCACGGAATACATTATTGACCGCTTCGTTCGACAATGGGCCTTGATTATCTTCTTGCATTCGTCGAAGCACCTGTGCTTCGCGTTCTGGCTTGTAAATTACGCCATCTTTTTTAAGCGAACCAATCTGTTGCGCTTGCTCTGCTCGAGCATTAACAAGCCTTAAAATTTCATCATCAATGGCATCTATCTTGTCTCGATTTTGTTTTAGTTGGTCGCTCATGCTTTATTTATTCGTTTATTCATTAATTATTGACAAGTTAACGGTAAAGCACGCACATTCAGTACGCCCTCAATTGCACGCAACTTAGCAAGCACTTTAGCCGGTGCTGGTGAATCAAGATCAACTAGCGTATAGGCCATATCACCACGCGAATGATTAACCATATTGTGGATGTTTAATCCTGCATCTGCCATTGCACTCGATGTCTTTGCTACCATATTAAGTACATTAGCATTAGAAATTGATAAACGGTATTCTGATTCTCTCTTCATTTGCACATTAGGAAAATTAACCGCATTTGTGATATTGCCATTTTCGAGATAATCCCGCAATTGCTCAATGACCATTACCGCACAATTATCTTCTGCTTCACGTGTTGAAGCGCCTAAATGTGGCAATGCAATGGCATTTGGGTTGTTTTTTAAAATATTTGATGGAAAATCTGAAATATAACTATGTAATTTTTTACCATCTAACGCCTCTTTAACAGCCTGCTCATCAACAATACCTTGCCGAGAGAAATTTAGTAATGTTGCGCTATGTTTCATTAGTGCAAGACATTCCTCATTCAACAGATGCTTAGTATCTTCAATTAATGGCACATGTAATGAAACAAAGTCGCTATGCTTAACCAATTCACCCAGACTATGTGTACGCTTAACTTGCGATGATAAACGCCATGCAGATTCAACAGAAATTTGCGGGTCGTAACCCAATACCTGCATACCTAATTTAAGTGCAGTATCAGCGACCAAACGGCCAATAGCACCTAAACCAACGATGCCTATTGTTCTGCCAGGAAGCTCAAAACCAGCAAACTTCTTTTTGCCTGACTCAGTCAACTTAGACATTTCATTATTGTCACCTTGCAGGTTTTCTACAAAGCTCATAGCAGGGCCAATGTTTCTGGCAGACATCAACATGCCTGTCAAAACAAGCTCTTTAACAGCATTTGCATTCGCACCCGGACTATTAAATACAGGTACGCCACGCTCGCTAAGCGATTGAATTGGAATGTTATTTGTACCAGCGCCGGCACGTGCAACTGCTTGAACAGAATCTGGAATATCCATGCTATGCATATCAAATGAACGCAGCATAATGGCATCTGGCTTATCTTGCGCATCTGATAACTCATATAAATCATCAGGCAAGCGCTTTAGTCCATGCGCTGAAATTTTATTAAGAACTAATACATGATGCTTAGACATGCCTCTCCAATCTCAAAACAGCCAAACATTTCTGACTTTGATTTAATTATTTTTAGCTATGACTTTTTTCAAAGCCTTTCATAAATGTAACTAATGTCTGCACACCTTCTAATGGCATCGCGTTATATATAGAGGCACGCATACCACCAACAGAACGATGTCCTTTAAGTTGTAATAAACCATTTTCTTTTGCTTCTTTTAAAAAGCTTTCATCTAAAGAATCGTCTTTTAATGTAAATGGAATATTCATACGAGAACGATTCCCTAAAGCCGTTGGGCTATTATAAAAGTCCGCACTATCTAGATAGTCATACACCATTGCTGATTTTTGAATGTTTATTTTTTCCATCGCAGCTAAACCGCCATTAGCCTTAAGCATTTTAAACACCATTCCAGCAACATAAATTGCAAAGGTTGGTGGCGTGTTGTACATAGAGCCGTTGTCCGCATGCACCTTATAATCATACATACTTGGTGTACCGGCTAATGTTTCACCGATTAAATCATCACGCACAATCACAATGCCTAAACCAGCTGGACCAATGTTTTTTTGTGAACCTGCATAGATCAGCGCATATTTTGACACGTCAATCGGACGTGACAGGATATGTGAAGACATATCGGCCACTAGTGGCACATCACCAGTCTCAGGCGTTTCAAAAACCTCCACACCGCCTATTGTTTCATTTGAGCAGTAATGTACGTAAGCAGCGTCAGGATTAAGCTTCCATGTTGAAGGTGCAGGCGCATAACTAAACCCTTTATCTTCAGAAGAAGCGGCTATATTGACATCGCAGTATCTTCTAGCTTCAGCAATGGCTTTTTTCGACCACTGCCCAGTATTAATATAATCTGCTGTTTTCTTGTCTCGTAATAAGTTCATTGGAACCATACCAAACTGAGCTGACCCACCGCCCTGGAGAAATAATACTTTGTAGTTATCTGGAATTGACAATAACTCACGTAAATCAGCTTCGGCCTCTGATGCTATCTGCATAAATTCTTTTCCGCGGTGAGACATCTCCATCACCGACATGCCAGAGCCATGCCAATCTAACAACTCAGATTGCACTTGGGTTAACACTTCTTTAGGCAATACGGCTGGACCTGCAGAAAAATTATAAATCTGAGCCATCTAAATATATCTCCGAAAATTTAACATCACTAATTTTATTCTTCTTCGCTATCATCAGTTTCGACAATCTTTTCTTCTTCACTACCGTCAGTTTCGACAACCTTTTCCAAACCAGAAAGTTTTTCACCTTCACCAAGGTTAATTAATGTGACACCTTGTGTTGCGCGGCCCATGCCACGAATCTCTTCAACACGCGTTCTAATCAGCACGCCACCAGTCGTAATCAACATCACCTCATCATCCTCTGCCACGAGACGTGCCGCAACAACCAGTCCATTACGCTCACTAACAGCAATCGCTTTGACGCCTTGCGTACCACGTCCAGAACGTCGGAAGTCTTTAAGCACAGTGCGTTTACCATAGCCGTTTTCCGTAGCCACTAGCACAGATTGCTCATCATTTTCGGCAATTAATAATGACAATACCTGCTGCTCATCTGGCAATTTCATACCTCGAACACCACGGGTTGCACGACCCATAGGTCGCACATTTTTTTCTGAAAACCAAACAGCTTTGCCACCGTTAGAAACTAACACAATATCGTGATCACCATTAGTAATTTCAGCACCAATCAAGAAATCATCAGCATCTAACTTAATGGCGATAATGCCATTTTTTCGTGGCTTAGAGAATTCAGTCAAAGCTGTTTTTTTAACAGTACCTTGCGAAGTTGTCATGAATATATATTGATTATCAGTAAATTCTTTGACTGACAGAATCGCATTAATCACTTCGCCGTCTTCTAACGGAAAAAGATTAATGATTGGCTTGCCGCGGCCAATGCGGCTGCCTTGTGGCACTTCATAAACTTTTAACCAATACACTTGGCCCAAGCTACTAAAGCATAAAATGAAGTCATGCGTATTGGCAATAAACAACTGGTCAATAAAGTCATCTTCTTTCGTCGCTGCCGCCTGTTTACCACGGCCGCCACGTCTTTGTGCACGATACTCTTCAAGCGGCTGTGATTTTATATAACCAGTATGCGAAAGCGTCACCACTACATCTTGTGGCGTAATTAAGTCTTCTAATGATAAATCTTGCGTATCTACAATAATTTCACTGCGACGATCATCACCAAATTGCTTTCTAATTTCCTCAAGCTCATCACCAATCATTTTAGTCACGCGTGATGGCGTTGCTAAAATATCAAGTAAATTAGCAATCACAACCATGATGTCTTTATATTCGCTAACGACTTTCTCTTGCTCAAGCCCAGTTAAGCGCTGCAAGCGCATTTGCAGAATCTCTTGAGCTTGCAAATCACTTAACCGGTAACCATCTGTCGACATGCCAAAATCAACTGACAAGCCTTCAGGGCGGGAAGATTCCATGGCTGCGCGCTTAAGCATCTCTTCAACCACTGGCGAATTCCATGTTTTGGCCATTAAGCTTTTTTTCGCTTCTGGCGGTGTTGGTGCTGCTTTAATGATGGCAATCATTTCATCGACATTGGCAAGCGCTACGGCCAAACCTTCTAAGACATGACCACGATCGCGCGCTTTACGCAATTCGAACACAGTACGACGCGTAATGACCTCACGGCGATGGCGTAAAAACGCATCTAACATTTGTTTCAAGTTAAGTAGTTGTGGCTGGTTATCTAACAAGGCCACCATATTCATGCCGAACGAATCTTGTAACTGCGTTTGTTTATATAGATTATTGAGAATAACTTCTGGCACTTCGCCACGTTTCAACTCAATAACAACGCGCATGCCAGATTTGTCTGATTCATCCCGCAAATCTGAAATACCTTCAATCTTCTTGTTATTAACAAGCTCGGCAATTTTTTCTATCAGATTCTTTTTGTTTACCTGATACGGCAACTCATCAATAATGAGCGCTTGACGACCGCCTGCCTTATCCATGTCTTCGAAGTGCGTGCGGCCACGCATGATCACACGACCACGCCCTGTTCTATAGCCTTCTTTTACACCGCTTGTGCCGTAAATAATGCCAGCTGTTGGAAAATCTGGTGCAGGGATTAATTCAATCAGTTCATCAATGGTTGTTTCTGGAGTTTTAAGTAAGGCAAAACAAGCATCGAGCACTTCATTTAAATTGTGTGGTGGAATGTTGGTTGCCATACCTACAGCAATACCAGAACTACCATTCACCAAAAGATTTGGAAAGCGTGCTGGCATAATGAGTGGCTCATGCTCTGAACCATCATAATTAGGGCCAAAATCGACTGTTTCTTTTTCAATGTCAGCTAACAACTCATGCGCAATTTTCGACATACGGATTTCCGTATAACGCATTGCTGCCGCATTATCTCCATCGACTGAACCAAAGTTACCTTGCCCATCGACCAACATATAGCGTAATGAGAAATCTTGCGCCATACGCACAATGGTGTCGTACACCGCCGTATCGCCATGCGGATGGTATTTACCAATCACATCACCGACAATACGAGCAGCTTTTTTATACGGCTTGTTGTA
>CAZJUK010000122.1:0-5317 GCA_964549145.1 uncultured Methylophilaceae bacterium | reverse complement strand
TGCTATATGACGTTCACGTATTCCAGTGCGCGAAAAAATCCACTCATCGGTGGTATTAATCAATTTTTCCAACTCAGCATTGGTTAATATTTTTTTCGGAAGGTAACTGCCCGTACTTAAAATTTTTGAATGAAGCATAAATTCGTATTAAACCTGTGTATTTATTGTTTTATTGGTTTGATTGTCAGACTTGGATTCAACCTGTACAGATTGGATGTGTTCGATTTCCAGTTGCTTTGTAATTCTTTCTAACACACCACTTCTTGCTTCTTCTGCTGCCACATGAATTGCATGATAAAAACCAATTTCATCTACACCACCATGACTTTTAACCACAATACCACGCAAACCTAAAAAGCTAGCGCCATTATATCGACGCGGATCCAACCGTTTTTTGAATGCTTTTAATACTGGCATAGCAGCTAATGCCATTAATTTTGTAAAAATATTCTTTTTAAACTCTTGGGTTAAAAATTTACCCATCATATGCGCTAAACCTTCTGTCGTTTTGAGTGCCACATTTCCTACAAAGCCATCGCAAACCACTAAGTCAGCAGTGCCTTTAAAAATATCATCGCCTTCAATGTTGCCATAAAAATTCAAGTGACTGGCGCGCAATAACTCACCTGTTTTCTTAACAACTTCATTGCCTTTAATATCTTCAGAGCCAATATTCAGCAAACCAACAGTGGGATTGTCTTTATGCTCAATACAACTGACTAACATCGCTCCCATGACTGCAAACTGCAATAACTGTTCTGCAGTACAGTCTGCATTTGCACCTAAATCTAGCATATATGTGCTACCTTTTTCAGAAGGCAAGGTAGAAGCAATTGCTGGGCGGTCAATGCCAGGTAATGTTTTCAACACAAAGCGTGCGGTAGCCATTAATGCACCGGTATTGCCAGCGCTAACACATGCGTTTGCCTCACCATTTTTAGTCAAGTTAATTGCAACGCGCATGGATGAGTCTTTTTTGTTTTTTAAGGCGCTTTGTGGTGATTCATCCATCAATACCACCTCAGTGGCATGATGAACGCGCAGTCTTGGCCCTGTTGAGGCTTTTTGTGCTTTGAATTCAGCTTTTATGGCATCTTCTAACCCGACTAATACAATGTTGAGCTCATGATCTTCGGCGATGGCTCTAAGCGCAGCTGGTACTGTGACGTGGGGGCCATGGTCGCCACCCATGGCGTCAATCGCTATGGTGATTTCCATTATTTTTTGCCTAGAAACCTAAATTTAGAAAGCATTAGATTGTTGATGATAAGGTGGCCAAATGTGACATTGCGAATGTGCTTATTATTGCATCATAAACACTTACGCCGCGAAATATTAATTTAGCGCGGCGCAAACAAAAGAAACATGAGTTGAGTTACTCGCCCTTAGCTGGCATTACTTTACGCCCACGGTAAAAGCCACTTGGACTAACGTGATGACGTAAGTGTGTTTCGCCAGTTGTTGGCTCTACGGCCAAAGGTGGGTTAACTAAAAAGTCATGCGAACGATGCATGCCACGTTTTGATGGTGTTTTTTTGTTTTGCTGAACTGCCATGATGATGCTCCAAACGTAAATTATAAACGTGCTAAAAAACTAATCAGCGATTTTAATCTATTTTGCACATTGCTGCAAACATAAAAGTATATGCTTAATTAATGAGTTAATAGCAAAAACCCGTGTCAATAAAGTAGGCATGGGCCTGTTTTTTCTAATCATTCAAAAAAGGATTTAATATATTGATATGATTAATGCATAATTTTACGAATAAACTCACCTATCTCTTGCTCAACTAAGGGCTTGCTGAATAAATAGCCTTGTGCGATATCGCAATCCAATTTCTTTAAAAAAGATAATTGTTCTTTAGTTTCTACACCTTCAGCGACGACTCTTAAGCCTAATCCATGCGCCATGGCTATTGCTGATTCAACTAATACTTTATCTTCGGCATATTCGGGGACGCCTCGTATAAAACCACGATCTATCTTTAAGCTGGTAAAGGGATAGTTACGTAAATAGCTTAATGATGAATAACCGGTACCAAAATCATCCATTGCTAAGCCAATGCCTATGCTTTTAAGGGCCCGCAAAGCAGTATCGATTTCCACATTAGCATTTAAAAATAGGCCTTCGGTTATTTCGAGTACCACATGACTTCCGGCAATGCTATTTGACTCGAGAGCCTTCTCAATAAACGAGACGAAATCAGCATCAGGTAATTGTCGAGGGGAGATGTTAATCGCTAATTTAAAATCATCATCTAATTGGCTTTTACAGCTATTCATCCATATTAGCGCTTCTGATATTACAAATTGGCCAATAGGTACAATTAATCCTGATTGTTCTGCAATTGGTATGAACTCAGCAGGGCCAACTAAACCTAATTCAGCATTTTCCCAACGTAGTAAGGCTTCGACTCCAATTAAAGCTTGGTTATTTACATTAATAAGTGGCTGATAACATAAGTAAAGCTCATCTTTTTCTAAAGCATTATGTAACTGCCCCTCTACTTTAAAGCGACGTAATACGTCCTGATTCATGGATTTAGTATAGTAACAATACCCACCACGCCCTTCTTCTTTAGCACGGTACATTGCTGTGTCTGCATTCCTCAACAACTCTGAACCATTCTCACCATTTTCAGGATAAATAGCGATGCCGATACTGACCGTAATATTAAAGTTCCTGTTGTTTGATTTAAAAACTGGTTTAAATTGCTTCAGTAAATTGTCCATGATCGTTGCGAGAGGCAGGCTGTTTTCAATATTATTGACGACCACAACAAACTCATCACCACCAAACCGTGCCACAACATCCCTTTCACGCACTGTATTTTGTAGCCGTTGTGCGATATTGTTTAGCAGCAGGTCACCTTCTTCATGGCCTAATGTGTCGTTAACTTGTTTGAAATTATCTAAATCTAGAAAATATAGTGCAAGCTTATTTTTTGACTGCTTGGCCTTTAGTAACATTTTTTGCAATTGCTGAAAAAGCATTGCACGATTAGGCAGATTCGTCAGTGGATCATAAAAAGCCTGATGTGCAATTTCTTGCTCTTGTTTTTTGTGCCGAGTAATATCTTCTTTTATTATCATGAATCGATCCAGCTTGCCTTCATAGTCTAACAAAGGTGAAAGACGAACACTCTCCCAAAAATACTCGCCACTTTTTTTACGGCTGTGCAACTCACCTTCCCATAGCTTCAAAGGCTTAGTTTTTTCCCAAATATCGCAAAAAGCTCCTGGTGATGTATTACATGCATCAAATACGGTGGATTTTTTGCCTAATAGCTCGGTAGAATTAAAGCCGCTAGCCAATTCGGTAGCATGGTTCACATATTCAATTTTGCCATTAAGATCAGTAATCTTAACAGTCACTGGGCTTTGCTCAAGCGCCTCAGACAGAATATTCAACCTTCCTCTGGCTTCAAGTACATTCAGGTGATTTTCATGAATAGTATTTAAGTTTAATTGAACACTTTCATGAAAGCGCTCAATTAAATCTAAAGATTTTTTGGAATAACTGTTCTCTTTATTATCTAAAACGCAAAAAGTGCCGAAAAGCTGACCAGAAGGCCAAAACAAAGGCTTGCCGAAGTAAGAGACCATGCCATGCGGTATAAACCATTCCGAGCCTGCGTTGGAAACAAGCAAAGGTTTTTGGGTTTCTAAAACGGCATCACAATAAACCCCTACGTTTAAACCAAATGCATCACCTGGCTTAAATGCATTGCCATCAGTATTGCTGCGAACAAATACTTCAAGCTCACTAGGTTGCGCCCTTACAATAAGTGCAACTGGCACATCAATAACGCTAGCAACTAAGTCTGTCGTAACCTGCCAGCTATTAATATACACTTCTGGAATTGAAGTATTCAATAAAAAATACTTCGAATTGCCTTCCTTATTTTGTGGGTTAATCAGCCCATTCCCAGGCAAAGGTATTGATGGTCCATGCATAACCACTTCCCTTTTAAAATAGCGTGTTACATATTTACTCTTTATATTTATAAACGTATATTACGGAGCTTACGTATTTTTCTAATTCTATTTTTAAGTAACATCTTGCGGAGCAAAAAATTTACTAATTTCAACGATTTTTAAATCACTTAATTTAACATCCTTAAAACATGAACATGCATATTGTACTAACCATCCTCTAGGGTTGCGATACTCAGTTATTTAAAGCGGCCTTTTAATACCGCAAATGGGTTTGGCTTGACACCGCTTTCTGTGCTCGCTTCCATACAGTCTGATTCATGCATCACACCCATGGGCATCGCAATAATCAGCTCATCCTCAATCATCTCAATCAAGCTCATCGATACTGAAGTCTCTACCCAATCAATATCATCGGGTTCATTTTCACTAGGGGCTGTATCACTAATTACATAATCAGACTCAAACGATAGATCAATATTCATGATATTTAAACAACGCTGGCAAGTGACAGGCAATATAGTCCACACTCTCAAGTGTAAGCTTGGCAAATGCAGTTTGTCTTTAAAACCAGTTAGCTCATAGTTGATGCTAGCATTTATTTTATTTTGAGAATGATCTTGGGTTGCTATGACATCTAACAACCTTTCACATTGCTCAACGCGTAAATTACTTTCTACTAACTCTTGATTAAGCGCAAACTCAAGGTTATTGATTAAGATAGGTTTCATTGATTGTTCTAAGTTTTGATAAGAATATTAGCTATATTTTACGCGTTTAGGCTTTTAGTGAAAAGCATCTACTGCTATAATCTGCGCTGTTGTTGAATCAGATTAAGGCATTAACGTGTTCAAAAAAATTCTTATTGCAAACCGTGGTGAAATTGCTGTGCGTATCGTTCGTGCTTGCGCAGAAATGGGCATTAAATCTGTCGCTATTTATGCAGATGCCGATCGCAGTGCGTTGCATGTAAAAAAAGCAGATGAATCATTTAATCTTGGTAGCGACCCTGTTGCAGGTTACTTAAATGCACATAATATTGTTAATATTGCCACCGCAGCGGGCTGTGATGCATTACACCCAGGTTATGGCTTTTTATCAGAGAATCCTGAATTAGCGGCAATTTGTGCACGACGTGGTATTAAATTTATTGGCCCGAATTCGAGCGTAATTGCAAAAATGGGTGACAAAGTGCAGGCCCGTGCTGCAATGACAGGCGCAGGTATCCCTTGCACCCCTGGCAGTGATGGGAACTTAGCCGATTTGCAAGAAGCTGTAAAATTAGCAAAGAAAATTGGTTACCCAATCATGCTTAAAGCGACTAATGGTGGTGGTGGTCGAGGAATTCGTCGCTGCGACTCTGAAAAAGATCTTTTAGTTA
>CAZJUK010000121.1:0-5417 GCA_964549145.1 uncultured Methylophilaceae bacterium | reverse complement strand
ATAACAATTCTTATCAATGCGAAATCAAGACAACGTCAACATCGAGCACCGTATCACTAAATCACTTATCGGGCGCTTACTTCACTACGCTAAAATAACTCCCTTACATGATGCGATAGTCACCCCAAGCTTTGTATTATCATATAGTCAGTTGGCTGAGCGGGTTATGGCACAAGCAATAGTTTTAAAAAAAGCTGGTGTTTCTTCAGAGTCGGTTGCCGGAATCAACTGTGCTGATGATGTACAACATTTGGTGTTATGCCTTGCCGCAACATATATTGGTGCGACATCATTGACCCTTCCATCATATGAAGGAGCACAAGCACACAAGAGATTAATTGAGCATAGTGGCGTCACAAATGTTCTTGATAACAGTATAGCGTTAAACCTGAGGTCTCAGAACTTCCTTGCGGATTTAACGTCAGCTGGAAACCCAGCTTTCATGGCTTGCTTGCTTTTTTCCACTTCTGGCTCTACAGGGGAGCCTAAGCTGGTTGTTCATCATGACAGTGACTTAGTCGAGCAATCATACCGTCATATTGGTTCAAGACAAGAACGATTTTTATGCCTCGCCTCCATGGAGCATAATTTTGCAAAGCGTCACCGTTTATACTGTTTAGCTGCTGGTGCGAGTAATGTCTTTCTTAGTGGGGAATTGGACGCCGTTGTTGAAGAGTGTCTTGTTCTGAAAGTAAACGTGATGCATGTTTCCTCTTTCCAGGCACAGGAGCTCCTCCATCAGAATAATATCAATCAATTAGCTGGCGTTCGGCTTAAGCTGGGTGGTTCCCATATACCACTGTTACTACGGGCTTCTTTACGAGCAGGTATAACGTCTAATTTACAAGCAGGATATGGCACTACAGAAACCGGCGCTATCGCCTTCACAGACCCAGACGATATTGGAGCTAATGAAAGTGTTGGTCGGGCTTTAACTGGTATTGAAGTTTGCTGTGTCGATGCAAATAGAAATACACTTAATCAGGGTCAACGAGGTGAGATAGCCATCCGTTGCCAAGGCTTATTCCGTGGCTACTATGGAAAACCTGAGCTCACCGCTCAGAATCTAGAAAAAGGCTGGTTTTACACAGGAGATATAGCCTACCTCGATGAACAACAGCGCATTCACTTATGTGGGCGCTCTGATGACATGTTCACATTTAACAGTATAAACATTTACCCGCAAGAGATAGAGTCTGAGATTCGGCAGTTTCCAAATGTTATTGATGCCGTTGTTCTCCCTAAAGCATCTTCTGCACATGGCAATATTCCCGTTGCATTGATTGTCTTCAATCCGTCAATAAGGCCTAATTTGCCAGCGCTTAAAAAATTCGTTCAGAAGCAGTTTGGCGTTCGTAGTCCTAGACATTACACCTTTGTTGATAAAATTCCTACTAACTCATCAGGTAAGATTTCACGGATAGAAGCGTTAAAACTAACAGAAAAAAGTGACCAAATACGACAAGAACTAATTGATTTTATTGATGAAAATTTGATACAAAATATTAGAGCTTCACAGGTTAAAGGTTTCATCGATGGTAAGAGAGATCTTTCTTTTCGTAAATTGGATATGGATTCTCTAGCTCGTATGAATCTACTGGTGTCACTTGAGATAAATTATGACACGATTATCACGCCACAAGAATTAGCAAGACTTCGCACCCTAGGAAAGCTAGCCTCTCGATTGTCAACACTGCCTGACACTCCAGTTTTACTGCAAACGCCTGCTACTCTAAAAATGGTTTTTGATAATGTAAAAAGTTCTCAAGAGTCTGAACCTCATATCGTCCGTTTTTTCCAACGTCTTTGTTCTTATTGCAAAACAGTAACGCAATTAAATCAAATATTTTCTAATCTTGAACATCGACTAACCCCGCTTGATATCGCTTCTTTAGATCAGGCTCATTCTATGAACAAATTGATAACTCATAGTGTCACTGAAAAATTTCAGAAAGCGCTATCTTTTTGGTTAAATGAAACCAAAATTTTTATGTTAAATAGTGGTAAAAAAATACCTGAACCTTTTTTTTTGAATCGTATTACACCAGAAATAACTTTATTTTCCAGTGTGGTAAGCGGCAGTAAAAAAACGCTGCTAATTGGCTTTCCTCCCCGAGGTTCGCGCCATATGATGATATCTAGCCCTGTGTTATTACAGCATATCGATGCAACGAAGTATGATCTTCTCATGATCACAGCAATGGGTGAAGGGGGATATCAGTTTGGCACCCTTCCCTTTGGTAGAAAGATCAATCAACAAGCATATTGGCTGAGTCAGCAAGTATGGTTCAAACAATACTCACACATTCGCACTTTAGGCTTTAGTGCGGGTAGCTTCCCTGCTATTGCATTCGGATATTTACTAAAAGCCGAAATTTCGCTAAGTATTGCTGGTCGTTTTCACAAAAAAAAGCACTTTCTTATCAATTTATACAAAATAATGACAACATGGAGGTTCTTAAAAAAGGGGCACTGTGAAAAGGTCTTACTTAGCTATTCAGAACATAATATGCGCGATCAGAAATTTGCAAAGTTTTTCGCTAAAGCTTGTAAGGGCAAAGAGATTTGCATCAAGATAAAAACAGAAAGACTCCCCCACTTGATGTTGAGAAGGCTCGCCGAGCGCGGGGAATTAGCTGCTTATTTCTCTCAAACATTGTTTGCAAAACCAAGTAATGTGTTTTTTAGTAATCATCGAGAAAAAGAGACTATAAAATTTCCAATTCTGTCCAACCTCACTTCGGATGTTCGGTAATAGCTCAAACCACTCTCGATTGGAGATGTCTCAAGTGAAAATACTGGTTCCTTTATTGATTTAATACACATTACTCGTCGCCTTATTTGTAGCACATGTTTTTATAAGCCTTTATACAGACGTCGAATTGATAGTAATCAACATTCTCTATTAACGCAGTATTTTTTCATGAAAATACTGACCATGTATTCATGAACTTTAATTGCAGATATTTTAAAATCTATCCGATGGTAGCATCTATAAGAACAAGACATATCGTCAGTCCAAACAGATAGCATTGGAGATTTATTATGTGGACAACACTAGCAGCTACCGAAATACGTTTTGGCTTTGAAGTTACAATATACGTAATGAACAAGTAATCCAGCATATACAATATTCAAGGGAGTTTACGCTCCTTTTTTCATTAATAATTAACCAGCTCTGTTTCACCAAGTCTTAACGTAAAGCGATTAAAAGCATCAACTTTTTCTAGCTCTAGCTTGAATTTTCTGTTGTCATATACTTCACTTCTTAGCCAATCAACTTCCATCTGCAACTCTACCTGATATACAGACCTAGTCCAGGTTTTACGTTCTCCATTCCATCGATAGCCTCTACCTTTTAATTTATCTTTATTATCAAAAGGCGCATTTAATGCCCATACTTTAATTTCTGGTAAGCGTGCTTTTTCAAGCAGGATTTGCATAGCTTTAACACCAGAGACCGGCAATTCTGTCTGTAGCACCTCTAATAATGCATGACAATCAACTGATGCCCTATGGCCAGAGAAATGAAAACCACTTCTATAGGCTAAAAACTCCAAACTAGAACTTCCCATCCCTTCAGCCTTCCAAGGAATTTGTGCATAAGAGCATGCCCATGCTTTATCTTTGAATAACGGTAGCCTTTCTTCCATAAAACCACGATCAAAAAATGAATTGTGGGCAATCACCAGAGAGACATCTGCCATTAGGCTTTCTACCGCTTTGTCATCAATCTTTTTGTTTGCAACCATCTCGTTTGTAATCCCGTGTATTTTGGTAGATTCCGGTGGGATTGGCATGCCAGGATATTCAAGCTCGTTAAAGGTTTCTAATACGCGATAAACTTGACCTGTGTGAGGATTATACTCAACCACTACAATACCTAACTCAATGATTTTATCGACTAAATGACTGACACCTGTTGTTTCAGTATCAACTATTGCTGCTTTTAATAATTTACCAGGCGGAACATCATCAGAATAGGATTTGCGAGGCTCAAAAGGACGGCTAACTTTATAGCTGTTAGTCTTTAACCAATCAAGAGCTTCATTAAGATTAAAATCTTTGTAGTTTTGTTGCACCATCAAACAACCTTTTGTATTATTTATTACTTATACATATTAGCACTTTTAACACCCTATAATTAAGTCATGTATAGCAACTACCAGCCAATTAAAAACCATCAGGCTAATTGGGTTAAAGAACATTTTTAATGTGATCTACCAAACCAAGAATTGCGTACTGAAGCCTACCTTACTTACACAGTGCCATTTATCTATTCAGACAATGGGAATCTAATTGTGAATTGGCATAATTTGGTTTAGCCCCGCTTTGGGCTGGTTATAAAAATAACTTTGATGCAGTGCACACTACCAGGGCATTCTTGTTGAATAGGTCAGGGGTTTGTGACATTGCTTTCTACAAACATATCTGCAAATTGTTCAGCAAAAATTTTAGGCGCTAGCGTTATATTACTTTGTTTAGCCATGGCTTGGTTCTTGACCCACGCTTTCTGAATAAATACATATATATCGGTTGGAAAATCTAACTGTGTGATTATAATCTCCTCCCAACTTTCAGCACATGAATAAACTTCTTGAAGTTTTGGTTCCATCTCTACTAAACGTAATTCCTGAACTTTATCTAATTCACCAATGGCCTTCAAGACGAAATAGTTGACAAATAAAAGCAAAAAAATTCCTGCATATCTATTATTTGGTTGTGAATTTTTGGTGAACTTGGGAATGCTCATATAGTTCCTAACGCTTGAATTAAGGAGTATCGATAGGAACTCTCCTTTTACATTCCTTATGACCCTTAATTTTAGCTTTAGTTCCTTTTAAATCAAGCTCAAGTGTTCTATTGCCTTCTTTACTTGCTCTCTAGGTTGCGTCGGCAGATCTCTTACAGAAAATAAGCACATCAGCTACTCATTCTTTGGGCTATAACAATAGGATTATGATTTCCAATTTATGATTCTATGTACAAGTTTGGCTTTAAAAAATAATCAGCTCTTTTTGAAATAAATTTTTAAGATTCCCACCCGTGCAACACACTTAGATTGCGTATTTTTTGTGATGGAAACCCATGTATTAAATCTTATAATTGACGAATATATAGTTAGGTACATCCCCCAGCTTATCTTGCGTTTTAAACTCCAGCTCGATAACATCAGCTGAACAATTTTTTATAGGGTTATTCTGTCTCACTTTTACGAATCAGATATACAAAGCTGCCCATAAAATTACCCCCATAAAATTATACTAAGATATCCTCTGGGCTTTTTTCCATTCATAAATATGGGCTCATTTGCACTATTGACTTAAGTCAAAAAAAGGCTATTTAATATATCATCAAGGTTTACAGTCATGCGAATTCTTTCAAAATATTCATTAACTAACCCAGCCAATTTAAAG
>CAZJUK010000120.1:0-5448 GCA_964549145.1 uncultured Methylophilaceae bacterium | reverse complement strand
GTTCTCACCTAAATAAAAATTTTAATGCTTTTTGTTAAATATAAACCCGCCGAAGCGGGTTTATATTTAGGGATCCATAAAATGGGAATTACGAACAAACCTCCCATATAGAAAATTGAACAAAAACCATGACAAAAAAACTACTTACTGAACCCTTAGTCCACTTCCTTTTTATAGCCGTTTTATTTTTTGTAGCCTACGACTCATTGAATCCTGACACCAATGAATCAGATACTATTATTATTAGTACCGGAAAAATTGAACAAATCAAAAATAATTTTATAACGCGCTGGAAACGGCCGCCCAATGAAATAGAGTTGCAAGCGGCCATCAAAGGCCTTGCGACACAAGATGCCTATCTACGTGAGGCGAGAAGTTTGGGGTTGGATAAAAATGACTCCGTGATAAATTCCCAGCTACATAAAAAAATGCTTTACTTAATTGAAGATATGGCATCAGCTGAAGAGCCGTCGGACCAAGCACTTCAAGATTATTATCTTTTACACCAAGATAAATATATTAGCTCTACCGTCTATAGTTTTAGTCAAGTGTATATTTCTATCGATCGCAAAAAAAATAAATTAGATCAAATATTATCGACCCAACAGGAGCGCATATCAAAAGACATGCCGCCCGAAGGTGACCTAAGCTTGTTGCAAACTAATTTCACAAACGTTACAGATGTTCAGCTTATTCGCAATCTTGGCAGTGAATTCTCTGAAGGTCTAAAAGACAAACCCTTGAACCAATGGTTTGGCCCTATTGAATCTGCATTAGGGCTACACTTTATATATTTAACTGATTATGTTGCCGCCAAGCCCCTAACTCTTGAAAACGTCAAACAGAAAGTGCTGATTGATTGGCATTATAAAAACAAAAATAAGGTTCAGAAAAAATACGAACAGCAGTTGCTAGAGCAATATAAACTGGACGTACAAATGCCTGAGAGCAAAGAACCCGTATTATGAAGCACTGGCTTTTACTATGCTTTTTTATACTCATAAGTCAGGCGGTGTTTGCGGATGATATGCGCCCGGCATCACTCACTATTCAATCTCTTGATAACAAAACATTCGACGTAGTTTGGAAACTTCCCCTAAAATCCGAAAAAAATCCGCTATTATCGGTTACGTTTGATGAACAAACCATGATAGTAGGAACAACACGCTCGCGAAAAACAACGACTGCTCTTATTAAAAAATGGTCTATAGAAAGAGAACACGGCTTAACAGGTTTTACTGTTTACGTGGACGGTCTTACTAAAACCAATAAAAATGTGCTTTTACGCATCATCGATAAAAAACAACAAACCATCACCACGGCACTGAATGCCGACCAGCAAAGCTTTTCAGTATCAAGCAGTCAGGACTTAAAAACCAAAAATACAATGCTAACGTATATTGTTTTGGGTGTTGAGCATATTCTAATTGGCCTTGATCACTTACTATTTGTCGCATGCCTAGTTTATATATCTGGCACACGAAAAAAACTATTAATGACGATAACGGGTTTTACTATTGCCCACTCCATCACCCTTATTCTCGCAGCAACCGATGTTTTTACTATACCTACCCCACCAGTTGAAGCTGTGATAGCACTGAGCATTATTTTTTTAGCCTGGGAGATAGCAAAAAACAAAAAAAACAGCCTCAGTTTAAAATACCCATTACTGGTCTCTTCCAGCTTTGGCTTATTGCATGGCTTTGGCTTTGCCTCAGTATTAGCCGATATAGGCCTACCTGAAACAGAAAAACTTTTAGCTCTACTTTGTTTCAATATTGGAGTGGAAATAGGCCAGTTAATATTTGTAATAACATTATTGGTTAGTTTTTATGTGTTTTCAAAGTTATATAAGCCATTAACAACTGAAAAATTGCGCCTTCCTGTGAGTTATTTTTGTGGCTCTCTTGCTAGCATATGGATGCTTGAACGACTGGCTGCATTTTAACTGTTGGCCGTAGTCATTCCATGATTTTAAACGCGTCATTATGTCACTTTAGCAAAGATTCATTACGGCTTAAGGAAATGCATACTAAGTTAGATCTTAGTTTTTTTATAAGTGGGTAACAGATTTATTTTTATTATTTTCATACCTAAAATCCAGTCATTTTATGCTTCCAAGATTCTATGTGTGTGTAACTTTTGGAATAAATTATATAGATTGCATAAATTTTTCAGATATTTGATAGTTGATTCACGATATTGCCAAACCAAGAGCTAGCGTGCAGTTTTTGTGACTGATTGGCTCTTGCATGTAAATCTGCAATTATTTCACAAGTGCGCATGGCAATGTCATTAACATGTAGTTGATATTCTTCGTCCGGGCTCTTTTGTAATCGCTCAAATCCTGATTTAATCATCTCGTATTTCTGGCTTTCGTTCAATTCAGAACCGCTCAGTGCACTAACAATTTGAAATATATAAACATTCCGCCTTTGTATTTCAGCGTAAATGATGTGTGGTTTTGTTGGTGTGTTCAGCAATTTTTGTTTTATGAATGCGCGTTGTGCTGAGCTTAAGTCACCAAATATTTCCTCAGCATAACCCACTGTTTTTTCTAATCGCGCCTCCATTTGTCCTTTAACTGTTTCTTGCCACCATTCAGATTTCCACTTCTGAGCACGTTTATTTAATTTCAGGTTGAGATAAACTAATTGATCTTCGTTTATCAACGGTGCAATTTCACTTATGGCAGGAATAAAGGCCGTTTGTAGTGCATTCAAGCTAGTTTTCATAAGGTCTATGTACTCACATGCTTGTTTAGAACTTATATTGTCTTTAATAGCAGCAAGCTTCAACTCTTGAAGAGTCGCAATGTATTCAGGTAATTGATTGTTGCGATGCCAATCATGAACATCATTTAGTGCGGGGCGTAATAAGGCTTTTTGATCGTTAGTAAAATCAAAATAATCATCTAACCACCAAGTTAAGGCTGAAGGTGCTTTGTTATAGGAAGCTTTAACGAAACCACAGCCAGCTATTGAGCAGGCAAATAAAAAAATACATACATATCGAAAGTAATTATATTCAAATCCGCCAGCCATAAGCTCCTTATCTATTACTGCCTCAGAGTTATACATTGATGTTAATGATGAAATGAAACGTGTTGCTATAAGTTTAAGTTAATAACCGGATAATAAAAGGGTTGTCTAAGGCAAAGGTCCGATAGGCACATGTAAGTTGATAGAAGTGGACTCTGCTATAGTTGAGATTGGATCGGTAACATTTGGATAAAGCCTGACATAAAACGTTGACCAAAAGATGATTCAGGCTCCTTGTCATAGACTACTTCCACGCCCTCATCTTCGGCCAACCAGTAGAGATCACCGTCTTCATTCAACAATACTTGGTAACTATTTTCTGGCTTGACGCCCTCGTCCAAGTGAGCCAGCACCCGCTCTGATAGTTCGGGACTTTCTACAAATAGACCTGCCTCGGTATTGATATTCGCTGAACGCGGGTCTAGGTTAAAACTACCAATGAACACTGACTCACGATCAAACACCAGCGCTTTAGTGTGCAGCCCGGCATTCGACTCACCTCTCCAGTTCTTACGAATCACACCTGAGTCTGGCCTTATTTCATAGATCTCTGCACCAGCTTCAATTAACTGCTTGCGATATGCTGCATGGCCGGCATGTGCGGCTAACACATCGTTGGTTGCCAGCGAGTTCGTCAGGATGCGCACACGAACGCCGCGATCAACGAGTTCTTTGACAGCCTCAACACCCCGGTCACCAACTACCAAATAGGCCGACTCTATAGTCAATTCCTGCTGCATGGACTGTATTTTTTTGAACAAAGCCCCCGCCATTCCACCGGCTTCACTCTTGGTCTCAATAGAAGACGGATCGTCCCAGACGACCCTGCCAGGTGCCCATATCAAATTCTTTCTAATGGTTGTTAGTTTCTCGGTAACCGCAGTGACAGCGACATCCACAGAATACGGATAGTTACCCTCAGCAATCATATTCCGCAGATTGGCAACACTCTGCTGCAGATCTTTATCCGTGTATGGCCGGTCCACCAAAACCTCTATTGGCACTGCCCAGTCTCCATTCCAGAAACGATCGAATACACTGGAAATATCTCTTACGATGGGGCCGCCAGCTGCCATATCCAGATCACGGAAGTTAGTTTCCGGATCTACGGAAAAATAATGGTCACCAATATTGCGCCCGCCAACGATAGCAAAGCTGTTATCCATCACCACGATCTTGTTGTGCATGCGATGGTTGACACGTTCAAAATCGGTCATGAAATCAAGCATAGAATTATCGCGATTTGCAAATGGATTAAAGATACGGATCTCAATATTGGGATGAGCATTGAGCGAGGCTATAGCTGCGTCACGACCAGCAACACCCATGTCATCTACCAGGAGGCGCACCCGAACACCACGGTCGGCCGCACGCACTAGATGCTCGGCGAGTATTAGTCCTGATTCATCGGGCTCCCAGATGTAATACTGTAAATCCAGCGTTTTCTCTGCCAACCGCGTCATAGCGATACGTATAGAAAAGGCATTTTTACCATAGCGAATGATGTCAAATCCTGAGGCACCTGGGTGTTGGGCAGCATCTTCAGCAAACTGTTTACCAATCACGGTTCCCTCATGTTCCTGAAATGCGGTCGAGGCAGTACGCGGATAATCAGTGGGTATACTTGCACAGCCGGTAACAAATAATAAAAGAATAGATAACAACCAAGCCACTAATTGATTCAGCACGCTTGCCTCAGGCTGTGCAATTGTGGGTGTTTGGTTTTCACAAAGTGATACTGACAATTGGCCGTGTTTAAACATGTATTCTCTTCTCTAGGATACCCACTACAATTTAGTATAAACTATAATTTTACCTTTGACATTGGTGGGCGCTGAAAACCTTTGTAACCCGTCTATCTATTTCAAAAAATGTAGCGTTAATCATGTGACTAAAACGCATATGTTGTGACTAACCTAAAGAGCTCTCCATCCAAACCATTATCGTCACGCCATACAGTCTCACCATAGGATAGTCTAATTGATGTTGACGAGGTAGCAGCAAAGACTATTGAGGCGCCTAGCCCCAGAGATTTGCGTCTATCATTATTCCAAACGCTATCAGTCGATGTTTCTCCGCCATAATTGTAGATCCCGCCAAACGAGATCCAAGTAGTTCGGTTCAAATTTCTAGTAAGATGAGCTTCTAAAGTTAATAGTGGCTTTTGACCTGTAGTGTCTGCACCTCCACTAGGATCACTGTTGTCTTCAAAAAAACTTACACCAGGAAGGATCTCAAATGTGGTCAAATTCGGATCAATCATTGATGATCCGATGGTATAAGTGATGGGCAGCACTAATTGCCCTGCCCAGCGATTCGAGCCTACACTAATGGTTTTGTCAGAATCGTAAGAGCCTGTTGGCAAAAAGGCTTTTCCGACCAGTCCGAGTTGAAACCCTGTTGGGTC
>CAZJUK010000119.1:0-5487 GCA_964549145.1 uncultured Methylophilaceae bacterium | reverse complement strand
AGCGGGCTACTTCATTGGGTGTCGTTGGTAATATTTACTTTGGTAAAGTATGTCGTGTCTTGCCGGGCATGCAGTCAGCTTTTGTTGAGGTGGGCCTGCAGCGCGCAGCCTTTTTACACGCTGCTGATATTAAAGAATGCCAAACGGAAGATGAAGCAACACCCGGTAAGCCAATCCAAGAAGTATTGCATGAAGGCCAGTCAATTATCGTGCAAATAATCAAAGAGCCTATAGGCACTAAAGGTGCAAGACTTACAACTGAAATTAGCATTGCAGGACGTTTTTTAGTGCTATTGCCGCATCAGTCACATATTGGGGTTTCACAACGGATTGAAGATGAAGCGGATCGTGAGTTACTGAGAAATCGTTTAATAGACTTATTGTCAAAAGGATATGAAGGTGGATTTATTATTCGCACAATGTCAGAAACTGCAACAGATCAAGAATTATTAGCAGATATTGAATACTTGCAAAAAGTTTGGCTTAAAATTCAAGCAGATAGCTTAAACGCTGTTGAACGTTCGCTTGTCTTTTGTGATTTAAGTTTACCTAAGCGAATATTGCGTGATGTGGTTAACGGTGAAACTCATAGTATTAGGGTAGACTCAAAAGAAACATATCAAACCATGAAAGCGTTTGCAGAATCCTATGTGTCTAATGCTATTAAGCCATTAACGCACTACAATGGCCAGCGGCCAATATTCGATTTTTACAATATTGAAAAAGAAATTGAGTTGGCATTGGCACGAAAGGTTGAGCTTAAATCAGGTGGTTATTTGATTTTCGATCAAACGGAAGCATTGACTACTGTTGATGTGAATACGGGTAGTTTTGTGAATGGGAAAAATTTATCAGACACTATTTTTAAGACGAATCTTGAGGCTGCTTTTAGTATTGCCAGGCAACTGAAATTACGAAATTTAGGAGGCATTGTTATCATTGATTTCATTGATATGGATGAAGATGAGCAACGTGAAAAGATTTTAGAAGAGCTTGAAAAATCCCTAGGAAGTGATCGCGCACGTACTAATGTGAACGGATTTACTTCACTCGGTCTAGTAGAAATGACGCGCAAGCGAACGCGTGAAAGTCTAGCACATCTATTATGCCAAACTTGCGATGTTTGCCAAGGACGAGGCGAGCATAAGACGTCACAAACAGTAGCCTATGAAATTATGCGTGAACTCATGCGCGAATCTAAGCTATACGATGCAAAAGAATTTAAAGTCATAGCATCGCCTAATGTGATCGCTTTATTACAAGATGAAGAATCACAAACTTTAGCCAGCTTATCTGATTTTATTCAAAAGCGTATCGTACTAAAGACAGATGACTTTTGTTCGCGTGAGAAGTTTAATATAGCGTGGCAATAACTTTGTGCTTTCTTGATGAAGCATTCTTTAAATTTAAGATATCTAAAACGATAGTTCAGGCATTTGTTGATTTTCGTTAAAAGCAAAACTTTTAGCAGCTTTTTGCGCTTTTAAAGCAGGTTGCATTGCACTCACTATATTTAGTAGCATAGCGTCAAGTGCTTGGCTTTCTTTTGATAAGACATTGTATTCGTTTTCAATGATGCTTATTTGCCCATCTAATGATTTAGCACTTTCTTTGGCTTCCATTAGGTTTTCAGTTCGCTCATCGAGAGTTTTTTTATGGTTTGCCATTTGAAATTTAAGTGTGGATGACATATTGTTTAGCCAGTCTTCACAATGTTGTCTTGTTTCTTCAAATATCATTTGTTTTTGAGCACCTAAACCTAAGAAAAATTTGCGAATCAAAAAATGTTTTTCCGTCATCACATTGATAGGGTTTTTACAAAAGTCATTGGTGACTCTTTCTAGCTCTTGCATTTCATTAATGAAGGGACTGATATCCAGCACAGGCACCTCAAATGACTCAAAGCCATGTCTTGATTGAAATGCACTGTAAATATCATCTGCTAATTTTTTAATTTTTTCACTTTGACTGGTGACATGATTGGCTAACTCAGTAGCTTGTTTCATCATGTTACGCATTCCTTTATTTAATGACACTGTGGTCCAGCTTTTTTTAATTTCTCTTCTGCTTTCAGCAATGGAATTGTCTAGATAAGAGGCACTTAAATACTTGAGTAGCTTTTCACCTCGGCTAGAAATTTTTTCGTTAGCTAAATTGAATGTAGGTATAGACGCTTCATAACGTTTTCTTTCAGCGACTACTTTAGCCAATATTGTTTTTGAGTCTTTGATATTTTCACCTTGCAAAGCTTTTAGCTCTTTTATTTGCTGACGTAGATTTAGTAGGCGAGATTGCACCGTTTTTCTTGATGCTTTAATCATTTCATTACATTCGCTTGCAATGCTCTCGCCAAGAATTTCTTGTTTTGCTTTTACAATTTGATGACCAAGTGCGGCTTCTAATTGTTTTAATTTGCTTTGCTCAAATAGCGCCGAATTATTTTCCATCCTAGCAGAAAGTGCTTTTATGGCAGAAACTGGAAATACCTGGTTTGGTGCAAGATGCAAATGATGTGACATGACATTGATATGTTTTTCTATATCATTGGTAACATCTTGATTAGATTTTCGACCATTCCATAATAAATCTATTTTATTTAATACAGCTAATTTGTTTTTACTTCTGTTCTTAATATGTTGATCCCAAACACGTACTTCTGATGCTGTTATGCCTGTGTCAACTGCTGATATAAACACTACAGCGTGTGCATTTGGGATGGTGTTTAATGTAATTTCAGGCTCGGCACCAAGTTTTCCAACATTAGGCGTATCTAAAATAACGAGACCACTTTTAAATAAGGGATGAGGCATATTGATCACAGCATGTCGCCAAGCAGGGATTTTGACATGACCATTGGTTTTAAGGTCTGTTAACATGGATTGATCAGCAGGGTCCCATAACCCAAGCTCATCAGCTTCTAATTGCGTCACTTCTTTTTGTTCACTTAATTTAGTAAGAGTGTTTTGCATTTCTTGAGCAGAGTGCTGGTTTAACTGAAATGATTCCCAAATGCTAGGGGTTGTTTTCAAATAAGAGATTGTATCTTCACTTTTTTTTGTTTCAATCGGTAGTAATTTCAGTACAGGTTCTTCGTTTGAATTCCAAAGTATTTCAGAAGGACAACTTCGGCTACCTTCGCTAGGCAGTAGACGAAGATTGAATTCTGGAAAAAATAATGCATTAATAAGCTCAGTTTTACCGCGACCATTATCAGAAATAAAGCCAACCAGCATTTGATCATACTTAATGGTCTGCATTATATCAAAAAGTCGTAACTCTCTAACGCTGTCACTTTGCTGGCTTTTTACTAACCAGTTACGGTAATCAGAAATCGTTTGCGAAAGCTTGAGCCGCCATGCGCAGTAATCATTTATTTTTTCTGTAATCAGCGAGTTGTTCATAATTTATATTGTAATCAGCAAATTTATAATAGAACAGTTATAAGATAGCCATCAAGATTTTTTGCATCCACGACATGATTGAAATACTTGCCATCTGTAGTAATATTAACGCAACTAATGGCGAAAAATCAATCCCATTGAGGACGGAAATAAGCCTTCTAATGGGGTCTAAAATAGGACGAGTAATCACCGAAAGCACTGGTGCTATTGGGCTGTGTGAGTTTACCCAACTTAAAATAGCTTGTAAAATAACGGCGTAGAAAAACAGATCAATAATGCCACGCAATGTGCCGAGTAGGGCCATGGCAAATATATTAGGCCAAATAAAGCTACCTGCTACGGCAAATGGGAAACCTCGCATCCATAACAATAATAGCTGCAAAATAAATTGGGTGACTAAGGCCAGAAATAAAGTCGATAAATCATTTTTCTTCCAGCTAGGTATAAATTTTCTTGCTGGTTTAACGGCAAAGTCAGTCAATGCAATGACGATTTGGCCTATTGGGTTGTTAAATGAAGCTTTAAATAGCTGCATTAAAAACCGTAATAAGAACATCATCGTCAGCAAACTTAAAATAGTACTGACTAAAAAACTAAATGCTGATGAAAACATAATTTACCTTGTTGGTTTTTCCGCTTTTGCGAATGATTTTATTTTTATTAATATTGTTATGAATCGCTTAATTCGAGCCCTAATGCTTGTGCACGCTCAAATGCTTTTTTAGTTGCCAAGCTCATGATTTGAGTAATATTAGCATCCTTTAAAGCCATTAATCCTTGTTCTGTTGTTCCACCTTTGGAGGTGACTTGTTCACGTAATTCGGCTAAGGAGATATCACTTTTTTCGGCTAGTAAACTAGCACCTTTAAACGTAGCAATGCTCAATTGCTTTGCTTGCGATTCGCTTAAACCTAATTCTACTGCAGCAGCTTGTAAAGCTTCAATTAAATAAAACACATAAGCAGGCCCGCTGCCTGAAATTGCCGTCACTGCATCAATTTTATTTTCATCACTAAACCATAATGTGCTGCCAACGGCGTTTAATATTTGATTAGCCATCCTTTTTTGTTTTTCAGTTACTTTTGGCATGGCGTATAAGCCAGTGATGCCCTGTTGTATCTGCGCGGGTGTATTGGGCATGCATCTTACAATAAATGCATAGTCATCCATCCATCGACTTAAGTCTTGTGAATTAATGCCAGCAGCAATTGAAATCACCAGTTGGTTTTTAAGATATGGTGTGATTAATTTTGCTAATAAAGCTAATTGTTGCGGCTTGATTGCTAGCACGACAACTTCAGCATTTAATACAACTTGATTATTATCGCTAGTAATAACACCAAACTGACTTTCTAAAGCTGTTCTTTTGTTTGCATTTAATTCGACTACAGTTACGTCAGCCATAATAAATTGCTGAACTTTTAAGCCAGTAATTAAAGCTTGAGCCATGTTGCCACCGCCAATAAAAGTTATTTTCATACTATGTAAATATTGATCTTTAAATTGAAATTCTAATTATTTTGTCTTGTTCCGAAAATTGCAGAGCCAATACGTACAATAGTAGCACCTTCTTGAATTGCGGCCACGTAGTCATTAGACATACCTATCGATAATGTATCGACATCAAAACCATGTTGTTTAAGTTGCTCAAAAGTGTCATGTACAGTTTTAAATTGGCTATGCTGTATTGCAATGTCTGAAGTAGGAGTAGGGATAGACATTATGCCACGCAGTTTAAGCATAGGTAATTGTGTAATTGTAGAGGCTAGTTGCTCAATTTCTTGCGTTGTAGCGCCGCTCTTTGAAGCCTCTTGGCTACTATTAATTTGGATGCAAACATTTAGCGGCAACATATTAGTTGGCCTTGCCGAGGCTAATCGATGAGCGACCTTTATTCGGTCTATCGAATGTACCCAGTTAAAATGTTGGGCAATTAATAGCGTTTTATTACTTTGTATCGGACCAATAAAATGCCAATCAATGTTGCAATCTTCCAACAATGTTTGTTTGTTAATGGCCTCCTGACAATAATTTTCGCCAAAAGATTGTTGGCCTGCTAAGTAAGCTTCTCTAATCTTTTCAGCAG
>CAZJUK010000118.1:0-5580 GCA_964549145.1 uncultured Methylophilaceae bacterium | reverse complement strand
AGAAAACCTTGGAGTCCCTTTAAGGAGGGTACAGTTCCCATGCGCGTGCCAGTTAGCCAAGAGCCTATTATTAGAGACTTCGTAGAAGCCTTTAAACGTAAGAAACAAAATGAAGCGGTATCTAACGTCGCGTCAATTAAAGAGCCTACTTTAGAGCCCAGCGCCATAGAGCTGCCGCTATTCTCCACTAAAGTTGCAGCTGGCTTTCCTTCGCCCGCAGATGACCACGTAGAGAAACGCTTAGACCTTAACGATTATTTAATTGCCCAAGCTGATGCTACTTTCTTTGTGACGATTAAAGGTGACTCTATGATTGACGCTGGAATCTTTGAAGATGATGTCGCTGTTGTAGACAGGGCTAGATTAGCTGCGCTAGGTGACACGGTTCTTGCGGTAATAGATAGAGAATTTACAATCAAAAAGCTAAGTCAATCTGAAGATGGAAAGCCTATACTCCTGCCAGCTAACCCAGTTTTTTCTCCAATAGAAATCAAAGAGGGTATGAACTTTGAAATATGGGGTGTTGTAACAGGTACCGTGCGCAAGTTCAATTAATACGCTCTGAAGAGGTGGTATCTTGTGATGCAAGTTCTAGAAAATAATGAGGTCCGACAGACTCCATTGTTTTGTAACGGCAAGCTAATATTCCTATATTGCGATCATTTTTGACAATTTTTTTAAAGCAATTTATTTTCTAAGAACTCCTTTTTTTGAAGACTGTATAAAATCCAGCATTTGGTTGGCATAGGTATTATCCATAGCTGACAAGTTATCCAATACTTCTTCAATAGGGTCATCAGATTTAAACACACACTTAAATGCTTTATGTATTTCCCTTATACTCTCTTTTGAGAAATCATTTCTCTCTAAGCCAATTTTGTTTATTGTCGCAACTTTTGCTGGTATCCCATCCGCTATGCAATAAGGGGGTACATCATGAGTAAGCTTTGAGTAACCACCGACGTATGCGTAATCACCAATTTTTATAAATTGAACGACACCCGTCATACCATTAATAATTGCATTTTTCCCCACCTCAACATGCCCTGCCAGCAAAGTTCCACCGCTGATGACTACATTGTCTTCGAGAACGCAATCATGCGCTATATGACAGTAGGTCAGTATAGAACAATTGTTTTTAACCCTAGTGTAGTCACCCTCATCTGTCGCACAATGAATTGTTACATACTCTCTAATTGAATTGCTATCTCCAATCATAACGCCAGGGTTACCACTAGTAAACTTCAGGTCCTGCGTTTTTTGTCCGATACACGCATATGGAAAAATCTCATTATTTGAACCGATGATGGTATTCCCATCGATAACAACGTGAGAGTGTATGACGCAGTTTTCGCCGATTTTTACTTGTGGACCAATCACTGAGAAAGGGCCAATAACTGTACCTTGACCAATAACTGCACCAGTTTCAACTATAGCGCTTGGATGAATACTCACTCTAACTCCTTTTGTGTTTTACCGCTTTGCATCAGCACTACGTCTGATTACAAGCATTTGTTATATATACCAAGATAAGCAGTTGCCATGTAAGAAAACATAATCAAGCAACTACGCCAAACATTCGCCCTACGACAGCAGTTACTGTCATTGCCAGCGCACCCCAAAAAGTTACTCGGATTGCACCAACTGAAATTGCTGCACCACCAGCACTAGCTGCAAGACCACCAAGTAACGCGAGTAAGATCAAAGATGACACTGCCACCAAAGTGATAATTTGACTTTCAGGAACAAGCCAGACTATTATTAAAGGAAGCGCAGCGCCCAAAGTAAAAGTTACAGCAGAAGAGAGCGCTGCCTGAATAGGTTGTGCATTAGCATTCTCAGATATACCTATTTCGTCTCTAGCATGCGCTCCAAGAGCATCATGTGCCATCAACTCTTCTGCAACCTGTTTCGCTAGCCTAGGCCCAAGCCCTCGACTTTCATATATTTTTGCAAGTTCATCTTGTTCAAACTTGGGGTTTTCCTCTAGCGATTTACTTTCTAGTACTAAGTCTGCTTTCTCAGTATCAGCCTGAGAACATACGGAGACATATTCACCAGCAGCCATTGACATCGCCCCCGCGACTAACCCAGCAATGCCAGCAAGAAGAATATTATCTGATGTTGCGCCAGCCGCAGTCACCCCAATGATAAGACTAGCCGTTGAAACAATGCCGTCATTTGCCCCTAACACAGCAGCACGTAACCAGCCTACACGATGCGACCTGTGTATGTGTTCTTCAATATAGCTCACGTGGGGCCTTATAGTTGTTCATACATATGAAATAATTATACAGACCTGCGTCTCCATACAACGTGATTAATGATGTAATTCATGTTATTTTTCTTTTAAATTTTTAGCTTTGGGTAATTTTTAATTACACTATAGTGATTCGCAAAAGCGGATGCAAATTTAATTCCATAAGCATTTTTCATTTTTATCCCCATTAATAATAAGTAGGACTATTTGAGTCACATCATCTGGGCTAACCCTAATTATTTTCGGTTAACCAAACCACATATTACAAGCTTTGTGGTTTTGTCTAACCCAAACAAACTATATAATAATGGCCTTAAGTATTAAAATAAATTTTTAGGAATCAACTACATGTACATGATAGTAAAGCACACCCATCTGACCATAATTGCACTTACGTTTATCTTTTTCATCATTAACTTTGTGTTAACAATGCAAGAGTCTGACAAGGTAAACATTAAACTACTGAAAATTGGCCCACATATTTTATATACCCTCTTTATTTTCACCTTTATTTACTTGGTTGCAGTTAATCCACTTAACTTATACCCTTTCATTAATGGCTGGGCATCATCTAAGTTAGCTGGTTTCGTCTTTTATGTACTATCTATCACTCTTGCACTTAAGTGGGCAAAGTCAACAATCTGGCGTATTGTCGGCTTAGTTAGCGCAATATTTTGGTTAATCTTGACAGCTCGACTTGGTTTTGCCGATCATCTTAAATCAAAAGGTGTTAGCGAAGATGCTAGTGCTTATATTGATTTAGGGCAGTCGATGGTAGCCGCAATTTGCTAGGTTCTTTTTTTGGCTTCTTAACCTCAGCAACTTCTCAAAAGAGGCTTTTGCTAATACTTGGTCAAATTAAGACTTATCAATTCATAAATTTAGATTGTTTATTTACTTATACAATTCTATAGTGCATTTATTTAAAATTAAAACAAAGACCAAAACATGAGTACAGATAAAACACGGAAATATTCACAAAAAATTGTAGATGGTGCCGCTCAAGCTCCTAGCCGCTCTATGTTAAGAGCAGTAGGCTTTTGCGATGATGATTTTAAAAAACCACAAGTGGGTATCGCCTCAACTTGGTCAATGGTGACACCATGCAATATGCACATTAACACTCTTGCAGATGAAGTTGGTAAGGGCGTGGATAGTTCTGGTGCTAAGAGCGTGATTTATAACACCATTACCATCTCTGATGGCATTTCCATGGGCACCGAAGGCATGAAGTATTCTTTGGTATCGCGTGAAGTTATTTGTGATTCTATTGAAGCCGTATCGGCCGGCATGGGACATGACGGTATTATCGCTATTGGTGGCTGCGATAAAAACATGCCTGGATGTTTGATGGGGCTAGCACGCTTGAACCGCCCTTCTATCTTTGTGTATGGCGGAACGATTTTACCTGGTGAAAACCACACAGATATTGTGTCAGTATTTGAGGCTGTAGGTAGCCATGCCAGCGGCGCTATTCCCATTACTCAGTTAGAGCATATTGAAAAAACAGCAATTCCCGGCCCTGGCTCTTGTGGTGGTATGTATACGGCAAATACATTAGCCTCGGCAATTGAGGCTTTAGGTATGAGTATGCCGAATAGCTCAGCGCAAAATGCTATTTCAGAGAGTAAAAAACAAGACTGCATTGATGCAGGAAAAGCCATTGTTCACTTGTTAGAACATGATATTAAGCCGTCCGATATTATGACTAAAAAGGCATTCGAGAATGCCATCACACTAATCATTACCCTAGGTGGCTCTACCAATGCAGTGCTACATTTAATTGCAATGGCCGACGCCATTGGAGTGGAGGTGACACTAGATGATTTTGTACGTATTGGTGAAAAAACACCAGTCATTGCCGACTTACGACCAAGCGGAAAATATTTGATGTCTGAATTAATAGAAATTGGTGGTATTCAACCGCTGATGAAGCGCTTGTTAGACGCTGGCATGTTACACGGTGATTGTATGACGGTAACTGGCAAAACCATGGCTGAAAACTTGGCCGGGGTAGTGGATTACCCTGCGGGACAGACTATTATTTTACCTTTTGATAAGCCAATTAAAAAAGATAGTCATTTGGTGATACTCAGCGGGAATTTAGCGCCTGAAGGAGCTGTTTCAAAAATTACAGGCAAAGAAGGTTTAAAGTTTACTGGCACAGCTAAAGTGTATGACTCAGAAGAACAAGGTTTTGCCGCTATTATTGAAGGCCAAGTTGTGGCGGGTGATGTGGTTGTTATCCGCTATGAAGGCCCTAGAGGCGGGCCTGGCATGCGTGAAATGTTGAGCCCTACCTCAGCCATTATGGGCAAAGGCTTAGGCAACGATGTTGCCCTGATCACCGATGGCCGCTTTTCAGGCGGCAGCAGAGGCTTTGTAGTCGGCCATATAACACCTGAAGCATTCGAAGGCGGCGCCATCGCGTTGGTAGAAAATGGTGATAGCATTACAATTGATGCGAAAAATCGTGAGATGACGCTTGGTATTAGTGATGAAGAAATGGCTAAAAGAAAACAGAGCTGGCAACAGCCTGCACCAAAATATACTAGAGGGCTGCTAGCAAAATATGCAAGAACAGTAAGCTCTGCCTCCACCGGCGCAGTGACGGACAAGCCTGAATAAACTGTGGGAAGATAAATAAATTAAAAGAATAAATTTTTGACTTTTTTGGACCTCAGTTTTATACAAAATCAATTTATTTGGATGCTATTTTTAGCTGAATAGATGTCCAGTGTTGATATCTACGTTCAACAGTCATCATCAAAGCCTATGGATCTCTATATTGGTAGTTAATATTTTGATTGTATAGTTTGAATTTTTTGAGATTATCATATTAAGAAAGCTTACAGTTTTCTGTAAGCTTTCTTGTCATAAATCTCTTATTAAATCTATCCTATAATTAACCTTGGGCCCTAACTATTAGCCTTAGTTGAAATTGTAGTTTTTTTATATTTAATGGATAAAGTTAGCTTTGGGGACGCTAATCATTGAGCAATTATTAACAACTTTTCATCAATTAAGGCTGCTGACACTAAATTAAGTATGATTATTCATAATATGTAGGAAAAATAAGATAAACAACATACTATGTCGCATCCTAAATCATTTTGATTTTAGGTATAAATCTAATTTTAGGAATTAACATGAAAGAAATTACAGTTAATAGCAACCCAAGTGAAGCACTTTTAAAAGAAATGGATGTTGCTAATTGGCCAACATGGGAAAAAGAAGTCTCTGTATTCCCATGGGACTTCGTTAGTACAGAAACCGCGCTTATTTTAGAAGGAGAATGCGAATTGACACCTGAAGACGGT
>CAZJUK010000117.1:0-5594 GCA_964549145.1 uncultured Methylophilaceae bacterium | reverse complement strand
TGAATTAAATCGTTTGCTTTGATTTATTATTTAATAATTCATGGTTAATTAACCATGAGTATCAATCTTCCTTCAGTGCTTTAATTCACCAAGTCTATTATTTGCCCGCTTAATGAGTGCGGGAGTTAACAATGAAACGCATGCTATTTAATGCAACGCAGTCAGAAGAACTACGCGTTGCTATAGTAGATGGGCAAAAGCTCATCGATTTAGATATAGAACACACTGGAAAAGAAGAACGCAAAAGTAATATATACAAGGGCGTCATTACTCGTATTGAACCTTCATTAGAGGCTGCTTTTGTAGACTATGGTATGGAGCGTCATGGCTTTTTACCTTTCAAAGAAATTTCACGCAACTATTTTAACGAGAAACCACAAGGCGGTGATCGCCCACGCATTCAAGATGTGCTCAAAGAAGGTCAAGAACTAATTGTTCAAGTAAGCAAAGATGAACGTGGCACCAAAGGCGCAGCGCTAACAACTTTCATTTCACTAGCCGGTCGATATTTAGTATTGATGCCAAATAACCCTCGTGGTGGTGGTGTATCCCGCCGTGTTGAAGGTGAAGAACGTAATGAACTGCGTGATGTGATGAGTCAGCTAGAAATCCCTAAGGGGATGAGCATGATTGCGCGTACTGCTGGTATTGGTCGTAATTCTGAAGAACTTCAATGGGATTTAAACTATTTAATACAACTTTGGACAGCGATTGAAGATGCTTCCAAAATTCAAAAAGGCGCTTTCTTAATTTACCAAGAAGGTAGCTTAGTAATTCGCGCAATTCGTGATTACTTCAGTGCAGATATTGGCGAAATTCTAATTGATACGGTTGATGTACATGAGCAAGCTGTTCAGTTTATGAATCACGTGATGCCAGGCAATGTATCACGCGTGAAACTGTATCAAGACGAAACCCCATTGTTTTCACGCTTTCAAATTGAACACCAAATTGAAACTGCATTTTCCCGTGAGGTGCGCTTACCTTCCGGTGGTGCCATTGTAATTGATCATACTGAGGCTTTAGTTTCAGTCGACGTCAACTCTGGCCGCTCAATCAAGGGTGCAGATATTGAACACACAGCATTCAATACAAATATTGAAGCTGCTGAAGAAGTAGCTCGACAGCTTAGGCTAAGAGATCTTGGTGGTTTAGTCGTGATTGATTTCATTGACATGGAAAACCAACGTAATCAGCGTGAAGTTGAAAACTCATTGCGTGATGCGTTACATGCTGATCGTGCTCGGGTGCAAACTAGTAAGATATCTCGCTTTGGCCTATTAGAACTTTCACGCCAGCGGTTACGTTCTAGCTTAGGTGAAAGCAATCATATACCGTGTCCGCGTTGTCATGGTACAGGTCATATCAGAGGTATTGAATCCACTGCACTACATATCTTGCGCATTACGCAAGAAGAAGCAATGAAAGAAAATAGTGCCACTATCCAGGTACAACTACCAGTTGATGCAGCAACGTTCTTGCTAAATGAAAAACGTGCTGAAATTTATCAAATTGAGCAAAGCATGGGTGTAGAAGTGGTATTAATTCCAAATATACATTTAGAAACACCTAATTACAGTATTGCTAGATTAAAACAAGATGACATCGATGATGACGGCAGTCAGGCGAGTTACAACATGGTGGAAATGCCTGCTGAAGGCGCATTTATAAGCCACTTAGCTGAAGATAAAAAGGCAAACGCACCTGTGGCTGCGGTTAAAAGCATTGTGTCAAATACACCCGCCCCTAGAGTATCTACTAGCACACAAAACAAACCTGTTGTATTAGCAAAGATGCCGCTCTTAGGTCGTATTAAAAAATGGCTAGGTGGGCAAGCTGAAGTCAAAGTAGTTGAGGAAACTGAAATAAAGAAAACACCACCAAGTGGTAATAATCGAGATCGTGGTAGAAATCGAAATAGAAATAGGAATAATCGCGATCGTAGCAACCAACGTAATGACAAACAGCCACGTTCAGAGAAGCCTGACAACCAAGTAAAACAAGAACGGTCATCAGACGCTAGAAATAATAAGCCAAAAAATAACCAATCTAGGAGCACTGAGGCTAACAAAAATGAAGTGAGTAAAGATCAAACTGAAAATAAGAATCAAAACAGTTCTCAAAATAGCAATAATCAAATAGAAACCGCTCAAGAGCCGCGCCAAGAACGTTCTAACAGACGTGGCCGTGGTGGCAGACGTGATCGTAAGCCTCGTGATGAAAGTCCGCGTGATAACGACAAGTTAACAAATACGGAGGTTACTAAAGAGCTTATTTCTAATGAAATAGAGACTACAGAAGTTGCAAAAACACCGATTAAAAAAGCACCAGTCAAACCAGTAGCAACTGAAAAAGAAGCTAAACCTGCAAAAAAACCAACTTCAGCCAAACCTAAAACTAATGGGACTAAGACGTCTGAAACAAAAGCTAAAGCTTCAACAACAAAGGTTAAAACAGCAGAAACGAAAGAACCTAGTGTTGTAGAAAAGAAAGTAACAAAACCAAGGGCACGCAAACCAAAAGCGAGCAAGCCAGTTGATTTAGCAGATAGTGGTTTACAACTTGTAGAGACAAAAAGCAAAGCTGCTACTCCAAAAAAGGCAACTAAAACAGCCAAACCAAAAGCAACTCGCAAACCAGCGAATTGGAAAAAAGATGAGGGAAAATCAAAAGCAGATGAGCCATTAGTTATGGTTGAAACACAGCCAAAATAAAGGTATAAAAAAACCTCGGCAAGCCGGGGGTTTTTTACGCATTGATTTTCTCAATTAAATCGTTTCATCTAACTAATTTCGTAAGTAATAGACAATCCAGAAACCAAACGCTGTCATTAGAAGCGAACCTAGCACATGACTCGCAATATGTAATGATGCCCAGGCATACTCCTGTTTATGTAATAAATTAAATGCTTCTGCCGAAAAAGTTGAAAATGTAGTCAGTCCACCTAAAAAGCCCGTCATTATAAATAATCGCAATTCATTTTGGGCCGAAGCTGCTATAAATAAAGCTAGTGCCAAGCCCATAAGAAACCCACCCAACAAATTAGCCAATAGCGTACCGAGTGGAAGAACACTATTATTAAGCACTAAGCCCAAACCCCAGCGGCTCCACCCACCAAGTGCGGCACCTGCACCAACAGCTAAAAACTGTCCAGCTAACATACGCAATCCTTAATCATAAAAACCATTTTTTTAGTTAAAAAAAGAATAACAACAACCTATATCCACTTATTAAAAGTCACTTCTCTGCAACGGATCAAACCTAAAATAATGCATGAGAACTAGAAATGAACAAACTTTAAACAATGTTGTATATATATTGTCAATTGCAAAGCAAAGTTTGTCACTTAATTTTTTTTCTATACAAAACTCTGATCAATTATAATTACTTGAGTCAGCCTGCTGCCTAAATTTAACGCCATTTCTGGAGATTTTAGAACCAAAACCTTAATTAAACTAACAGAACTGGCATACTAAGTGCTTTATATTAATTAAGCTTCTCCAGAGCTGAAATTTCCTCCCTAGGGGCGTCACTTAATTTCTCAAGTCTCGCCCCATTTTTTATTTTCTATTATTTAGTGATGAAGTGCTCTCTGTAGTATTTTAATTCATCAATAGATTCATAGACATCAGCCAATGCCTCATGCTTACTTGACTTTTTAAAACCAGAATAAATAGATGGTTTCCAACGACGCGCTAGCTCTTTGAATACGCTCACATCTAAATTTCGATAATGAAAAAACGCTTCTAACTCCGGCATATAACGCGCCATAAAACGTCTATCTTGGCAAATTGAATTACCACACATAGGAGACTTACCTGCCGGGACATGCTGCGCTAAAAAAGCAATCATTTGTTCTGTGGCAGCGACCTCATTTAATGTTGAGGCTTTCACTTTGTCAATTAAACCGCTTCGTCCATGCATACTGGTATTCCACGCATCCATACCAGTTAAAACAGAATTGCTTTGATGAATCACTAGAACTGGAGATTCACCTAATACATTTAATTGAGCATCTGTCACCACAGCTGCCAGCTCTAAAATAACATCGCTATCTGGCAATAAGCCGCTCATTTCCATGTCTAGCCAGATCAAGTTATCGTTATTTAATTGTTTGCTTTTGCTTGCCATAATGATTTCCATTAATTATGTGATTAAAAGTCGAGATATAGAACTTAAATGCTTTTTGCGCTTCAAAATTATCAATAAACATTAACATTAAGTTATATAATAAACCGAGTTTAATTTAACACAATATTTATGATGACATCGACACTTACATTGACTTTCGTTTCTTTACTTATTATTACGACACTCGTGCGTGTTTGGCTAGGCGCTCGGCAAATATCCCATGTGCAAAGCCATAGAACAAGCGTGCCAGATGCATTTAAAGAAAGCATTAGCCTAGAAGCCCACCAAAAAGCAGCGGATTATTCTAGCGCAAAGACCAAATTAGGCTTATTTGAAGTAGGCGTACAAGCAGTGTTGCTAGCAATACTCACCATTGGCGGTGGTTTACAATGGATCGATGAAATATGGCTCAACATCATGCCTAATCATGAAATAATACGTGGCGCACTCGTTATTTCGAGTGCTTTATTGCTAAGTAGCTTGATCGATTTGCCAATTGATTACTATAAAACGTTTACGATAGATGAGAATTTTGGTTTTAATAAAATGACACCAAAAATGTTTTTTTCTGATTTAGTTAAACATTCAATTGTTGGTTTATTACTCGGAGCACCAATATTATTTGCAGCACTTTGGTTAATGCAAGGCGCAGGCCAATATTGGTGGTTTTACCTATGGGTAGTTTGGAGCTTATTTAACATACTTATGCTCGCGGTTTATCCTACTTTTATTGCGCCATTATTCAATAAATTTACACCATTAAGCGATGAAAACCTTAAAACAAGAATTGAGTCTTTATTAATAAAATGTGGCTTTAAATCTCAGGGCTTATTTGTCATGGATGGCTCTGCCAGAAGTAGCCACGGTAATGCCTATTTCACTGGGTTTGGAAGTAGCAAACGTGTTGTTTTCTTCGATACATTACTTAGCCGTTTAAACACTGATGAAATTGAAGCAGTGTTGGCACATGAATTAGGTCATTTCAAACACCATCATGTCATTAAACGTATTGCGATGTTATTTTTCATGAGCTTTTTAGGCTTGGCGTTATTAGGCTGGCTAATTGATCAACAGTGGTTTTATGAAGGCTTAGGCGTGACGAACCCAAGTCACTATATGGCATTACTTTTATTTATGCTTGCTTCACCAGTCTTCTTATTCTTAATTCGTCCATTAATGGCAAGTTATTCGCGTAAAAATGAATTTGAGGCAGATGAGTATGCCGCCCAGCACGCAAATGCAAATAACTTAGTTGAAGCCTTGGTCAAACTTTATCGCGATAATGCTTCAACATTGACACCAGACAGTTTACATTCAAAATTTTATGACTCACACCCGCCAGCAAGTATTCGTATTTCAAAATTAGCAGCGTATACTAATCGTTAAGTATAATGAAGAAATAGAGTGTTTTGATGAAAAAAATTCTAATATCAATTTGTTGTCTATTTTGCATAAACTGTCTG
>CAZJUK010000116.1:0-5732 GCA_964549145.1 uncultured Methylophilaceae bacterium | reverse complement strand
AGCTTAACATAATCAATGGGTTAATGCTTAACTTACTGGCATTGACACTGACCCTACTTATTAGTAAATATAAAAAACTAGATGATCTACTAACGATTAAACCAACCGAATATTATATTTTTAATGCTATTTCTCGAATAGATAACGACGGGAAAGTTATTGATCATTCCAATGCTAAACGATCGTTTAATTATGATAATAATAGTCATAAAAAACATCTTGTTAAGTACAAAAATTTTGAAACTAAATTAGCTGTACTACCTACCAAGAGCAAGCAAGAAATACCTACCATTGCACTTATAACCCATACCATAATGAGTAATAATTCAGACTCTTGGGTGGTTGCAGAACTAAATCCTGATTTTCTTTGGGGCCATAAAGCTGACTTTGGTTTAGATATTAATATCTGTGCTTATCAACTTGATGGAGATGTTAGGAATAAATTATTCTGCTCGTTAGATGACAACCAATCAGTTTCTGTAAATAATAAAATTTCACCCAATATTGCTAGTTGGGACTTGCTTCTTCGTAACGAACTAAATGAAAATAAGTGGCGCTTTGTCTCTAACAGAACAGAACCTATCAATATCAAAAGCTTTTCTGAAAACATTTTCAAAAGTAATTTTATTAGTATTGTAATACTCAGCCTTTTAGTAGCAGGACTATTTGGTTTAATGAAAATCAAAAAAACGATGATTCCTCTTGAGAAGTTAGTTGCAGCAACAAGAAAAGCATCGAAAGGTGATTTTTCACAAGTTGAGGTTGAAGATGATTCTGAATTCTCAGAACTTGGGATTGCCTTTAATTCTATGTCAATAAATATGAAGCAGAAAATTAGCACTCTGGAATACTTATCTGCCTTAGATAGAGGGATTGCAGCCAAACTTGATGTGAACCAATTGATTAATCAAGTGATAGAAAGAATTCTAGCAATTCAACCTAATACAGCTGTGTCTATTTTCCATATTAGCGAACAGACTGATAAGGAAGTGCAATGCAAAGTTAATATGGGCACTAATCTTAATAATGTCGATACATTCTCTTTCTCACGAACTGCAATCCCAATGTCTGAAATTAACGCGCTGCACTCTCATCCTCGTGGAAAAACGATTACTAGTAAAAACAAATTAAGCTATAAAAAAATTATTACAGAATCAAGTCACGAGCAGTGTTGGCTATTACCAATATTATGGCAAGGAAAAATGTATGCTTTTATCTCAATCTCTATGAACGAAACACAAGACCAGGATGATAGTTATTGGCAAGAATGTCGTGAATTAGCCAAACGTGTTGCAGTTGCGATTTCGGCGCAAGTGCGTGAAACTAAACTAATGCGGCAAGCACAATACGATATGCTGACGGGCTTACCAAATCGAATCTTACTAGAGGATAGACTCAATAATGCCATTGCCCATAGTGATCATACAGGCGACCCAGTTTGGGTGATTTTCATTGATATTGATCGCTTTAAATACGTGAATGACACACTGGGCCATGATGCTGGGGATGTATTACTAAAAACCATTTCTAAGCGTCTTAAGGATAGCGTGAACGAAAGTGACACAGTATCGAGATTTGGTGGTGATGAGTTCATCATTCTCTTAGAAAAAAATATTGACCAAGACAATCTCACTACGATGACTCGTATTATGAAAAATATAGCATCTCCAATTCACATGCAAGGCCAAAATATCACAACAACATGTAGTGCAGGTATTGCAATTTATCCTAATGACAATGTTAGTGCTGAGTCCTTAATTAAATACGCTGATATAGCGTTATATCGTGCCAAAGATACAGGTAGGAATAATTTTCAGTTTTTTGAACAATCAATGAATATTATTGCAACTGAACGATTGAAAATAGAAAGCCTACTTCGCTCAGCCGTTGAGAAAAATGAGTTTTCACTAAAATATCAACCAAAATTAAATCTTAAATCTCAAAAAATAGTAGGTGTTGAAGCCCTCATACGATGGAATAACCCTGAGCTAGGTGCTGTACCTCCTAGTCGTTTTATACCAATCGCTGAAGAAACAGGTTTAATTAATGACATTGGAAAATGGGCATTGCTAACAGCATGCAAACAGGCTGTAATATGGCAGCAAGCAGAGATGGGACCGTTGCTGATGTCTGTCAACATATCAACCAAACAATTAGAACAAGAAAATCTTATGGAACAGATAGAAACCATATTAAAACAAACGCAACTTATGCCAAAAAATCTAGAACTAGAAATAACTGAGAGTGCAGTTTTGAGCGATATAAATCAAGCAACAACAATATTAAATAAAATAAAATCTCTTGGTATCAAACTTGCAATTGACGATTTTGGTACCGGCTTTTCGAATCTATCTCATTTAGATAAATTACCCTTAGATACACTAAAAATTGACAAAATCTTTATTGACAACATCCAAATTGCTGAAGATAGCGTAGCCATTGTGGATACCGTTATTTCACTTGCTAAAAATATGAACTTAAAAATTGTAGCCGAAGGTGTAGTAGCAGCAGCACAAATTGATTATTTGACTGCTCGTCAGTGTGATGAAATTCAAGGCTACTATATAAGTCAGCCGGTTGATATAAAGCAAATTGAAAATTTACTTATTGAATATAACACCGCCGCACTAGTTGCTATTGCTCTCTGAATCTTATTTCTGATATTTTTTATTGTAATAAAATTTCATTAGTACATTAAACCGTCTTTAATGGTATCGGATGTTAAAATACCTTTCCACGAGCAATAGGCAATACATCTAATGGCAATTCAATGGTATCCCGGACATATGACTTCTGCACGCAAAAAAGCGGCAGAAACAATGGAATTTATTGATATTGTAATAGAGGTGCTAGATGCGCGTTTACCCGCCGCTAGCCACAATCCAATAATTGATGACATGCGAAACTTTAGGCAACGGCCTAATCTTAAGATCTTAAATAAAGCAGATTTAGCAGACCCGAATGCCACGCAAGCTTGGTTGAATTATTTTAATGCTCAACCAAATACGACAGCAGCAGCTCTATCATGCAAGAAACCTGGTGATGCTAAAAAAATTCCTGCACTTTGTAAAAAGCTAGCGCCTCATCGTGGCACGCATATTAAGCCTTTACGTATGATGATTATGGGCATTCCTAATGTGGGAAAATCGACCTTAATGAATGCATTACTTAACCGTCGTGCGGCAAAAGTTGGTGACGAACCCGCAGTGACTAAAAGTCAGCAACGTTTTGAATTATCCCCAACCATGAATATCACCGACACACCTGGCATGATGTGGCCAAGAATCGAACATGAATCAGATGGTTTAATGCTAGCCGCAAGCCATGCTATCGGCAGAAATGCAGTAGTTGATGAGGATGTAGCTATTTTTCTAGGTGACTTACTACTTAAGCGCTATCCTGATTTCATTAATGCACGTTATAAACTTGATGCGATGAAAATAGACGTTAAAGAAATAGATGGTGTGGACTTAATGGAAGCGATGGCTAAAAGACGGTCATTTAAGCGTCATGACGGACAATGGGATATGGAAAAAACAGCCATAATGTTTCTTACAGAATATCGTCATGGGAAAATTGGTCGCGTGTCTTTAGAAACGCCTAGAACCCGCGGAACATTGTTAAATGCGGATGTATCATCTAAGTAGGCATTTACCGATTAAGCAAAGCCCAACTATGCAACCACTAAAGCGTTAAAATTAATTTTGAGTAATTAAGTACGAGATTTCTCCCCCCTTTTTTAGCAGCATATAAAGTTGAATCTGCTGCTGCAATTAAGCCTTTAAAGTCATACCCAGCACCTAGTGAATCTGCAACGCCAATACTTACGGTTGCGCGTATTTTTAGATGATTATCTATATAAGGTCTCGCTTCAACCGAAACCCGCACCCGTTCAGCAAGTACGCCGGCTTGCAACTCATTAGTGTTTGGCATCAACACTGCGAACTCTTCACCGCCATACCGACCTACAACATCGCCTGAACGTAATACATCCGCTATTACACGTGATATATGTCTTAGCACGTCATCACCTGCTAAATGACCATACTTGTCATTAACTTTCTTAAAAAAATCAATATCTATCATTAAAACAGACATTGGAATATTTACACGTTTACAGATACCCTGCATTTTAAGTGAGGCATCCTCTAAACCACGCCTGTTAAGAACACCTGTTAACCCATCCACCGTGACCATTGACTCCAAGCTTCTATTCAGTCGATAATTTAGCATGAGTACGAACAAACTAGAAATAAAGAATTGAGCCACTGAACCCAGCATAAATGTATACGCATTAACAGGCCAACTAGCAAAAGAAGTAAACACGTAAGCATTTACACTAGATGCAGAAATAGCACGTGCCACCATTAAAAGAGCCAACAAGAAAAATAAACTTGATGTTAACCAGTATAAATTACCTAATATACCCTCTTCTTTTGAGGAAAAAGTGAGACGCGCACTGATCAAAAATATAATTGCAAAAATTAATGCATCCAACACCACTGCAGTTCGTAAATCTTGATTAAATATATAAAAATAGACTTCAATAGCAACAAGTACTAAAAATACAATAATTGGAATACGATGATTAGCCTGGTTACCATCGAATGCTTGAATGCCATTAATATACATACTTAGCCCAGCGCCAATAAACGCAATCCCTGGCAAATATATAAAGGTTGGGTTATCTAACTGAATCAGTACTAGAACCATACCTAGACCAACCACCAAGTTTCCAATAGCCCAATAACCAGGACCACTCATGGATTTATGATGTACGCGTGTAATACCCAGCAACATCGACAGCATAAACGTCAGCAGCATCGACATAAAAACGATTGTTTTTAGATCAAAATGGGGCATATTAATTATTCACTAACTTATTTTAATTATAGAAATAACTTTATTTTTTTAAAGTAGCAGTAATTTTTTATCACTAAGCAGTTAGAATAACACTATAAACACTTTCTTCGGCAGCGTCTCGTGTCGAATCCAAAATTTTAAGATGTTAATACAACTAAACACTCCTCAGCGCGAAGCTGTTAAATACATAGATGGCCCTTTGCTTGTACTTGCCGGTGCAGGTAGTGGCAAAACTCACGTCATCACTCAAAAGATAGTCTATTTAATTGAAGAAGCAGGCTATTCGCCAAACGAAATCGCTGCCATTACATTTACCAACAAAGCAGCGAAAGAAATGCAAGAACGTGTTGGGAAACTATTAAAAGGCAATCAGTATAAAGGTTTAACCATTGCCACCTTCCATTCGCTTGGCTTGCAAATTCTTCGGCAAGAAGCAGAACGGATAGGATATAAACCACAATTTTCTATTTTAGACTCATCAGATAGCTTTAAAATTCTTGCGGACATTTTAGCAACAACGAATAAACAATTACTCAAAAAAACTCAATGGCAAATTTCTGCTTGGAAAAATGCATTTATTAATCCTGATCAAGCAAAGGCGCAAGCAGATGAGGAGTTAACGCATACTGCAGCCAAAGCATTTCAACTCTACCAACAATCACTAAAAGCGTATCAAGCTGTTGATTTTGATGATTTAATTAAATTACCAGTCGAATTATTTGAACAACACCCCGAAGCCTTGAGAAGCTGAAAAAAAGGTTTGTCGAAGAAGGTTTTACCAACGCAATTGAACGTAAGCAACGGATAACACCACCACGGGAAATTCAGTTTGACGGTGAATTTGAAGCCAAATTGCTTGCTTTGGCTTG
>CAZJUK010000115.1:0-5826 GCA_964549145.1 uncultured Methylophilaceae bacterium | reverse complement strand
CATTACTCATTACTCATTACTCATTACTCATTACTCATTACTCATTACTCATTACGTAATTCTACATTATGAATCATACAATTCCTATCCAGTTCTATGAGTTGAGTTAATAATTCAGAATGGCCTTGAACATGGAGAATATAACGTGGATTATTCTGCGAAGTGGATTGAGACATAAATGGTTCACCCCAAAAGCTCAATAGTGCTTCAGTAGTTCCATGCGGCTGAGTATCGCTTAGTATAAAAGATAAGTTTTTTTCAAGAGAACACCATCTAGGCTCTTTAACTTTGTGAGTAGCTTTACAATTAGTAACCATCGGTTGTATTTCGGCTTCCCATATTTTCCTTTGACTAACATCAAGCACAAATTCAATACTACTCACATGAGGATTATTTAGTATGGGTCCCAGTAGCATATCAAAAAGAACTTGGGTTCGGTACATCGCTAGGGAGACATTAAAAAGAGTTGCTTCGCCTTGTATATTGTTTGAAAAATGCTCATTGGCTGTTCGAAGTTGCCTAGGGCCAATTAAAATAATATCTGGAACAATGAGTGAATCATTCATCTTAGATACCGTATTTAGTAAAAGCTCCACTTGTTCCGCAGTCTTTTCATTGTTGCTAGTGTGGCGCATGAAATTAATAAACAGCAGTGCCATCAGTGTAAGTACGACAGGTAGGATGATATGCTCATCTATTATGTGCAGGAAGTGCAAAATAATAGCAACTACAGCGGCAAGGATTCCTGCAATGGCATCCCATTCATATTTTAACAAGCGATTCTTATCCACATACTCCTCTTTTCTGCAAGCCAACAAATTGAGCTCCATAGTAACGTAACTTTTAAGAAATATTTAATAATTTGATATAAAGCTAGAGGGCACAAAACCTCCCCAATAATAGTAATTTTTAGTATATGATCTAATTTGAAAAATAAAATTTAGAAAGCGATAGCATGATTCTTAATGTGAATGGTGATAATCATGAGCTTGATGTTGAAGACGGAATGCCTTTGTTGTGGGCGCTGCGCGACGAGCTCGGTATCACAGGCCCAAAATACGGTTGCGGATTAGCGCAATGCGGTGCTTGCACTGTGCATGTAGACGGCAAGGCTGTGCGCTCTTGTGTCACTCCTGCTGGCGGGGTTGTTGACAAAAAAATCACTACGATTGAAGGACTTGGTGCACCCGAAAAAATGCATGTACTACAAGAGGCATGGGTGGAGCATCAAGTAGCACAATGCGGATACTGTCAATCTGGACAGATAATGTCTGCAACCGAGCTTCTAGAAACACATCCAAACCCATCGGATAAACAAATTGACCAATACATGTCGGGAAACCTTTGTCGTTGTGGCACTTATCCTCGTATTCGCGAAGCGATAAAAACTGCTGCAATCAAATTACAAAAGGTATAACCATGAGTAAATTAGGAACTATTACACGACGGTCCTTTTTAATAGGCTCAGCAGCAATAATCGGTGGTGTTGCCTTTGGTACATTCAAATACCGTAGTCCACAGGAAAATCCATTGCTAAAAGACTTGAAAGACAGTGAAGCCGCGATTACTCCGTACGTAAAAATTGACCAAGATGGCATTACCTTAATTACGCCACGTGCGGATAAAGGGCAAGGTGCTTACTCCATTCAAGCATCACTCATTGCCGAAGAGTTGGATGTCGATCCTCACAAGGTTGTTTTAAGCCCTGGCATGCCGGCGCCAGTCTATTACAACGGGGCTGTATTAGAAGAGGCTATGCCTGTCGCTGCATCAGATCAGAGCTGGGTTGCTGAGCGTTTGCGCGGGTTCTCGGAAGTGCCTGCTAAGCTTATGGGCTTGCAAATGACAGGTGGCTCTTCAACTGTACCAGATGCATATATGAAGTTGCGCATGGCTGGAGCCGTTGCACGCGAAACTTTAAAAGAAGCTGCTGCTAGAAAACACGGCGTTGATCGTAGTCGATTATCAACAAAAGATGGCCACGTTGTATTTCCTGATGGTAAAGAATTGGCTTATACAGAACTAGCTGCTGATGCAGCTAATATAGAGCCTGTTTCCGGTATTGAGTTGCGGCCCTCTTCCGAATGGAATCTGTTGGGTAAAAAGCAACAACGTGTTGACATTCTTGCCAAATCCACTGGTACGTATAATTATGGAATTGACTTGACGATGCCGGATATGGTGTATGCATCAGTTCGCACGAACCCAGGTCTGGGTGGTAAATTAGAATTACAGGACATAGCTAAAGCTGAAAAAATGCGAGGCGTTCTCAAAATTGTTTCTATACAACATGGTGTGGGCGTTATTGCTGACAATACTTGGCGAGCAATGCAAGCAGTTAATGCGATTGATATCACTTGGGGACCAGGACCTTATCCTGCCAATCAAGAAGAAATATGGGCAACCCTAAGTAACACCTTTGATGGGGATTATGATAGTCGTAATAAAGATGAAGGCGACGTTGATAAGGCCTTAGGTGACATTGATGCCGAAGTGCTTGAAGCAGAATACCGGGTTCCCTATCTAGCACATGCCCCACTTGAGCCGATGAATGCCATTGTTAAGGTTGAGGACAATAGTGTAGAGATTTGGACAGGAACGCAAATCCCACGATTTATTCAAACTCACGTTGCAGAGCTTACTGGTTTGAAGCCTGAAGCAATACAAGTCTATGTGCAACCTATGGGCGGCAGTTTTGGGCGGCGTCTTGAGCTTGCGTATGTTCTGCAAGCAGTCGCAATGGCTATGGCAATGAAAGGTACACATGTAAAAATGACATGGTCACGTGAAGAAGATATGTCACATGATTACCCACGCCCTGCGCAGATTGCACGACTGCGTGGTGCCGTAAAAGATGGGGCAGTCACTGCATACGATTTTAGTAATGTCAGCCAATCCGTTATGGCTTCGTGGTTTGGACGCTTGATGATTGCACCACTCGGACCAGATATAACGATTGTTGCGGGTGCATGGGATCAACCTTTTGCCATACCTAACTATCGTGTAACAGGTTATCGAGCTCCTGAAATGGTGCCAGTGAGTTCCTGGCGCTCTGTTGGAGCATCGAGTAATGGCTTTCTCCACAATTGCTTCATGGATGAACTATTTTCTGCTGCGAATGTTGACCCAATGGATGAGCTGATTCGATTATGTACGTATGACCTTGCGAAGAATGTCCTTAAAAAAGTGAAGAAAATCTCTGGTTGGAATGGAAGCAAGATAAGTAAAAAGCGCGCGCGTGGTGTTGCTTTCACCATGTCATTTGGTGTGCCTGTAGCCGAGGTAGTCGAAGTGAGTCAAACTAAGAACGGCATCAAAGTTGATCGAGTGTTTGTTGTTGTGGAAGTAGGTAAAGTACTCGATCCAGTTAACTTGGAAGCACAGGTGCAAGGTGGTGTAATCTGGGGTTTAGGCCATGCAATGAACTGCGAAATAACCTATCGTAACTATGCACCTGAACAAACTAATTTCCACAGGTATCAAGGTATGCGAATCAATCAAGCACCAGAAATAATTGTTTCAGCGTTGGAAAATGGAATCAAGGTGCGAGGTATCGGTGAACCACCAGTCCCACCTGCTGCGCCTGCACTGGCTAATGCTATTTTTGCTCTTACTGGCATGCGTATTAGAGAATTACCACTTAACAAACACATTGATTTTGTATAAATAGACTGATAGTTTTTGGGTGGCTTAGAAACAAAAAACCTCTATATCCCTGTAAGGCTTATTTAGACTGGTGGCCCGAACTGGAATTGAGCCAGTGACACGCGGATTTTCAATAGAAGGTAATTTTTTCTTTGTGTTGAGTGATCATTGAGAGAATTTAAATTCAAAGTTTTAATTTTAAAAAAGGTTAACAGTGTTAGGTAAGGTTATGTTTTATTTTTGAGCATAACTTAAGTAACTGTTTAGCTTCCTCATCATTTAATCCAGTTGCACATAGTGCTTTTATAGCTGCTTCTGATGCATCTTTGGCATGTGAAAGTCCAAGTGCTGTAAGCGTAATACATTTTTGGCGATCATTCCCAGTTACAAACTTTTTAGTAATGTAATTTAATAGTTCTAATCGTTTTAATAATGGTGTCATGGTTGACTTACTAACACCAATTATCCCCGCTAACTCAGTAACAGATACTTGATCTTTTTGCCAGAGGACCATCATAGCGACAAATTGTGGATATGTTAGTTTTAATGGCTTAATTAATGGACTATATGCCTTTGTAACAACAATTGATGTCGAATAGAGTGCATAACAAATCTGATTTTGCAGGATTGGTCCCATTAGTTACTCGTTTTTAAATAAAGACAAATAGTATTGACATATTATACATAAACGAAGATAGTACGTGTATGAACTATTCGTATACATTTTAGTTAGATAGTTCAAAATAATCTTGAAAATAATTGAGGAGATATCAGATGAAAAACACACTTAGTGCACTCGCTATAATTATATCAGTAACGACTTCTGGCAATGTATTTGCTGATCAGCACGAAAAAAAGCAAGCAGATTATATGCCGACTTTAATAACTGAAACACCACTGGAAGGTAGAATGTTAGCAATGACAATTGTTAGAAAAACAGTTGGCACTATCCAAACAGATAAAGCAGCAAAACACCGTGTTAGAAAAATGTATGCAGAAGATCCAATGATGTTAATGCGCGCAGTTGAGCTTGTAAACATGGAGTTTAGAATTATTGCTGAAGCAAATAATTATTGGAAAAAATAAGAAAAATTTAATCAATAAAATAGAGTGGCAAGCCCCTCTATGATCTAACTTATCCTTTTAGATAATAGATAAGCCTTACATTTATGTAGGGCTTATCTATATTGGTGGCCTGAACTGGAATCGAACAAGTGAAACGTAGGTTTTTAACACAAGGAAATCTTTTCTTTGAGTGGAGATAAGTGATAGATTTTTAACAAGGTGTTTACTAGGACCAACTTTGAAATTAATCTGTCGACTAAGGTGACATATTAATATACAAAATTTGGTATTATTAACTATAAAAATAATACATGTAATTAATTTTAACTAACAAGAAAAGGATTGTAAGAAATGACTTCAAAAGTACCAAATATTGTTTTTAAAACCCGTGTTCGTGACGAAAGTGTCGATAGTCAAAACCCTTTCCGCTGGCAAGATGTAACAACAGCGGATATTTTCAAAGGTAAGAAAGTCGTAATCGTGGCACTTCCAGGGGCGTTTACTCCAACCTGTTCAAGTACCCACCTTCCGGGTTTTGAGGGTAAGTATCAAGAGTTCATTGACCAAGGTATTGATGAAATTTACTGTTTAAGTGTTAATGATGCCTTTACTATGTTTCAATGGGGTAAACACCTAGGTATCAAGCAGATAAAAATGCTACCGGATGGCAATGGTGACTTCAGCCGGTTGATGGGGATGCTCGTTAAAAAAGAAAACCTTGGTTTTGGTGAGCGCTCATGGCGTTACTCAATGCTTGTTGATGATCTAAAGATTATCCAGGTATTTGAGGAGCCAGGTAAAGCTGACAATCATCCTGAAGACCCTTTTGTCATGAGTGATGTAGACACTATCTTAAATTTCATCAAAAAGAAATAGTTAGAAGACCAGGTCGTTTAGGTGATGCAGCGTTTTGCATCACCTTGTCCTAAACCTTTATCGCATGGGCATGGCTCTAAGGGAAACCAAAATGAGAAAATTTTCAACATCATCTGATTAATCAATACACTTTTTTACTAAACTACTTTTTCATTAAGAAATTTGTGAGAAGGTAAGCGCAAACTGAGAGAGAAAAAAAGCGCAGAGTTTATCTGAGCTTAATTTGATTGGTGGCCCGAA
>CAZJUK010000114.1:0-5828 GCA_964549145.1 uncultured Methylophilaceae bacterium | reverse complement strand
AGTTTATGCAGGCCAATAGCTCGATTGGTAGAGTATCGGTCTCCAAAACCGAGGGTTGGGGGTTCGAAGCCCTCTTGGCCTGCCAAATAATGGTGCAACTCAATGGTTGAGTTGCCGTAAAAAAGTTTAAGTGAAAAACTATGGTAGATAAAGTTAAGCTAGTGTTGTCGGCGCTGCTATTAGCAGCAGGCATTGCTGGCTTTTATCTTTTGGCTGATAAAGCATTAGTCATTCGTATAATTGCTGTATTAGTAGGTTTGATTGCTGCGGTAGTGGTGTTTGCAATGACAGCAACTGGTAAAACAGCACTATCATATGTAGATGATTCGATTAAAGAAGCTAAGCGTGTTGTATGGCCAAGCCGTAAGGAGACCATACAAACAACAATAGTCGTCTTCATATTGGTTTTGGTGGTGGCTGCATTTTTAGCTGTAATTGATATTGGCTTTGCTCATATGGTGCAATGGCTGCTAGGGCGGGGTGAATAATGGATATGCGTTGGTATGCGGTTCAGGTTTTTTCAAGTATGGAAAAGTCAGTAAGGGCAGCAATTGTAGAGCGAATTGAACGCTCTGAATTTAAAGATCAGTTTGGCGAGATTCTTGTTCCAGTGGAAGAAGTCGTGGAAATGAAGTCTGGCGTAAAAAAAATTACTGAACGAAGGCTTTATCCTGGGTATGTGTTGGTTCAGATGTCAATGTCTGATGGTAGTTGGCACTTAATTAAGAGCACGCCACGCGTTACTGCGTTTATTGGTGGAACTGCTCAAAAACCGACGCCAATTACGAACAAAGAAGTAGATATTATCTTGCAGCGTATGGACGATAGTAAGTCTAATCCAGCACAAAAACTTACCTTCGAGCAGGGTGAGTCAATTCGTGTTGTAGATGGGCCATTTAAAGACTTCTCAGGTGCGGTTGAAGAAGTTAATTATGAGAAAAATAAAGTCCGAGTGTCAGTTTCTATTTTTGGTCGAGCAACGCCTGTAGAGCTTAGCTTTGGTCAGATTGAAAAAGAAGTTTAGAGCGAGAGTGATTGATTTGTAGTTAGCAGTATTTATTAACGGGGAGCTTCAAATTTAGTTTGAAGCGACTGTACCCACTTTAGGAGTGACAACATGGCAAAGAAAGTCATCGGCTACATTAAACTGCAGATTCCTGCGGGAAAAGCCAACCCAAGTCCGCCAGTTGGCCCGGCATTGGGTCAGCGTGGTTTGAATATTATGGAGTTCTGTAAAGCATTTAATGCTGCAACACAAAGTGTTGAGCCAGGGCTGCCAATTCCAGTTGTTATTACAGCCTTTGCTGATAAGAGCTTCACGTTTGTAATGAAGACGCCACCAGCGAGCATTTTGCTTAAAAAAGCGCTCAAGCTCGATAAAGGTTCGCCACGTCCACATACTGACAAAGTAGGTAAGATTACACGCAAGCAGGCAGAAGAAATTGCTACAACAAAAATGCCTGATTTAACTGCTGCTGATATGGATGCGGCTGTTCGCACTATCGCAGGTAGTGCACGTAGTATGGGTATTGAAGTGGAGGGTGAATAAATGGCTAAAAGAATAGATGCACTACGGTCAAGTGTAGATCGCGATAAATTATATGCAGTGCAAGAAGCGCTAACCTTAGTTAAAGATGGTGCAAAAGTTAAATTTGACGAGTCTGTTGATGTTTCAATTAATCTTGGCATTGACCCAAAAAAATCAGATCAATTAATTCGTGGTGCTTTGGTATTGCCTAACGGTACTGGCAAAACGACACGTGTTGCCGTGTTTGCCCAAGGTGCGCAAGCTGAGGCAGCAAAAGAAGCTGGTGCAGACATCGTAGGATTTGAGGATTTAGCTGCTGAAATTAAAGGCGGCATGATGGATTTTGACGTGGTAGTCGCTACCCCAGATGCAATGCGTATTGTCGGTACATTGGGTCAAGTGCTTGGTCCTCGTGGTTTGATGCCTAACCCTAAAGTGGGTACGGTAACGCCAGATGCAGCAAAAGCGGTTAAAAATGCAAAGGCGGGTCAAGTGCAGTACCGTACAGACAAAGGTGGGATCGTTCATTGTACGATTGGGCGTGCCTCATTTACTTTAGAGCAGTTGGAGGGTAACTTTTCTGCGTTAGTCGATGCTATAAATAAAGCAAAGCCGACGTCAACTAAGGGTGTTTTCCTTAAAAAAATGTCAATTTCTAGCACGATGGGTGCTGGTATACGCGTCGATCAAGCTGCATTAGCATAAATTAAAGTATAGTTCGAGCTGAGTGTAAGAACGTTGCTCGAAAAAATAACTTTGGGCTTGCTGCTTTTTTTAATAGCAGTAAGAGCATCAAAGACCGTTGGTGTCCATTAGGGCTTAATTTAAACGGATAAATAGTGGGTGAATAAGGTAATTTTTCTTTGTTCCTCTATTTTTTAAATGTTGATACCAGCGCAGAGGCGAGCCCGATACAGGACTTGTAACACCTGAATAAGGACGCCGTGACTGGTGCAGATTTAATTTTAAATTTGTACTTTATTAACGGAAGGAGAAAAGACTTTGAGTCTCAATCTAACAGAGAAAAAAGCAGTCGTTGCAGAAGTTAGTGCGCAAGTTGAATCAGCGCAAGTAGTCATTCTTGCTGAATATCGTGGCATTGGTGTGACAGAATTAACTACGCTACGCGAGCAAGCTCGGAAATCTGATGTTTATTTGCGTGTATTGAAAAATACTTTAGTACGCCGCGCAATAGATGGTTCAGCATTTTCAGGTTTGACTGATGATATGGTGGGTCCATTAATTTTCGGTATGTCTGCCGATCCAGTGGCAGCCGCAAAAGTCATGAACGATTTTGCAAAAACTAATGATAAGTTCGTGATCAAATCTGGTGCAATGCCAAATGAAGTGTTAAATGCTTCAGGTATTTCTGCCTTGGCGAGTATGCCTAGCCGTGATGAGTTGTTGGCTAAGTTGCTCGGTACGATGCAAGCTCCTGTTGCTAAATTTGTGCAGACACTGAATGAAGTGCCTGCCAAGTTTGTGCGCGGTCTTGCTGCGGTACGTGATCAAAAAGCGGCTTAACTTAAAAGCTAACTTTTAGTTTAAATCTAAACTTACAGTAAATATAAATATTTAGGAGTGTTACAAATGGCAATTTCAAAAGCAGATATCTTAGAAGCAATCGGTTCAATGTCAGTACTGGATCTATCTGAATTAATAACAGAAATGGAAGAAAAATTTGGCGTTTCAGCAGCAGCAGCCGTTGCAGCAGCAGCTCCAGCAGCTGGTGGCGATGCAGGTGGGTCAGCAGCTGAGCAAACAGAGTTTGATGTAGTGCTAAACGCAGCAGGCGATAAAAAAGTGAGCGTTATTAAAGCTGTGCGTGAATTAACGGCATTAGGTTTGAAAGAAGCTAAAGATATGGTTGATGGCGCACCAAAAACAATTAAAGAAGGTTTGAACAAAGCTGATGCAGAAGAAGCTTTGAAAAAATTGACTGAAGCGGGCGCATCTGCTGAAATCAAGTAATTTAGTTTGATGTATGTGGTTTGGGCTGATGGGAAACCGTCAGCCTTAGCCGTTTTATAAACAGTATTATTTGTAACAGATTGTAACGATACAAGTTGTTTAAATTGAAGTTGTGAAGTTATAAAATAAAGTGTTGTCAAAAAGGGAATGCTTTGTTTTATATCCTCTAAAAGTCAGGAGACGCTATGGGCTATACCTTTACCGAAAAAAAACGAATCCGTAAAAGTTTTGCAAAACGCGAAAGCGTGCAGGAGGTACCTTACTTACTTGCAATGCAGCTAGAGTCTTATAAGGCATTTTTACAAGCTGATACACCGCAAGATGAGCGTAAAACTGCAGGGTTAGAGTCTGCTTTCAGTTCAGTATTTCCTATTGAGAGTCACTCAGGTAATGCGCGTTTAGATTATGTCAGTTATAAGTTAGGCGCAGAGCCATTTGATGTTAAAGAATGTCAGCAGCGTGGTTTAACTTATGCAGCCCCAATTCGCGTTAAAGTTCGTTTAACAATCATGGATAAAGAAGCTTCTAAGCCGACGGTAAAAGAAGTTAAAGAGCAAGAAGTCTACATGGGTGAATTGCCGCTGATGACGGAAAATGGTTCTTTTGTGATTAATGGGACTGAGCGCGTAATTGTTTCACAATTGCATCGTAGTCCTGGCGTATTCTTTGAGCATGATCGTGGTAAAACGCATAGTTCAGGCAAATTATTGTTTTCAGCCCGTGTCATTCCTTACCGTGGTTCGTGGTTAGATTTTGAATTTGACCCTAAAGATTATTTATATTTCCGTATTGATCGGCGCCGTAAGATGCCAGTCACTGTATTACTAAAATCACTAGGCTTTATGCCAGAAGAAATTCTGGAAATGTATGGTGACGTAGATACTTTCCATCTTGGCCCTAAGGGCGTCGAGTTTGTGTTGGTGCCTGACCGTTTGCGTGGTGAAATCGCAAAATTTGATGTGCTAGATTCAAAAGATAATGTGATTGTTTCTAAAGATAAGCGTATTACAGTAAAACACATTCGTGAGATTGAAAAAGCAGGTGTGACCAAAATTGTAGTGCCTAATGAGTTTATTTTAGGTCGCGCTATTGTTAAAAACATCATTGATAAAGAAACTGGTGAAGTAATAGCCAATGCAAATGATGAGATAACTGAAGAGCTTTTAGAAACACTAATGGAAGCAAAAGTTAAAACTTTAGAGACTTTGTATTCGAATGATTTAGATCATGGTAGTTTTATATCGCAAAGTTTGCGTGCTGATGAAATTGCAGATCAGTATAGTGCTCGTGTAGCGATTTATCGTATGATGCGCCCAGGAGAGCCTCCAACCGAAGATGCGGTTGAGGCATTATTTAAAGGTTTGTTCTTTAATGAAGACCGGTATGACTTATCTGTTGTAGGTCGTATGAAGTTTAATCGCCGCGCTTATCCAAGTAAGTTAGAAGATCGTGCGCCAAATTGGATGCGTAAGTTTTATGAGCGTGTTGGCGAGCAGCCTGATACAGGTGCGAAAATCTTATCGACAGATGATATCTTGGCAGTAGTTGGCATTTTGTTAGAGTTGCGTAATGGGCATGGTGAAATTGATGATATTGATCACTTGGGTAATCGTCGTATTCGTTCAGTTGGCGAATTGGCGGAGAATCAATTTCGTGCAGGCTTAGTGCGAGTGGAGCGCGCTGTTAAAGAGCGCTTGTCACAAGCTGAATCCGATAATTTAATGCCGCATGATTTAATTAATGCAAAGCCAGTATCAAGTGCAATTCGTGAATTTTTTGGTTCAAGTCAGCTTTCACAATTTATGGATCAAACTAATCCATTATCTGAGATTACACACAAACGTCGTATTTCAGCATTAGGCCCTGGTGGTTTAACAAGAGAACGTGCAGGTTTTGAAGTGCGTGATGTACATACAACACATTACGGACGTGTATGTCCAATTGAAACACCAGAAGGTCCAAACATTGGTTTGATTAATTCACTTGCATTGTTTGCCCGTACGAATAAATATGGTTTCTTAGAAACTCCATATCGACGAGTTGAATCAAACAAGGTTTCTGGCAAAATTGATTATTTGTCAGCAATTGAAGAAAGTGCATTCATGATCGCACAGGCGAACACTGAGTTAGATGCAAAAGGTGGCTTTAAAGAAGAGTTGGTTTCTTCTCGTTTCCAGAATGAATTCACAATGACGCAGCCTGACCAAGTTAATTATATGGATGTTGCGCCAAGTCAAATTGTTTCGGTAGCGGCTTCACTTATTCCTTTCTTAGAGCATGATGATGCTAACCGTGCCTTAATGGGCGCCAATATGCAACGTCAAGCAGT
>CAZJUK010000113.1:0-5979 GCA_964549145.1 uncultured Methylophilaceae bacterium | reverse complement strand
TAATGAAGAAGATATGAAAATTAAATATGAAATTGTTGGCGGAATTGCCCCGGTTTCAGACTACAACGCATGGATGCAAGTTAAACAAGGTCCTAATGCAGGTGAATCAACCGTAAGATGGTTTGGTCGTTTTTACCGTGTTTACAAATTAAATCCACCGATTCCTGAAGGTCAAGATGATGAAACAGCGATTAACTTCATCACTGGTGTTTTCGATTCAGGTTTAGCTAACCTTAAAAAGGTGCTTGAAAACTCAAAGTAACGAGCAATGCAGCTAGCGCAGCGGCTAACAGCTCCAACAAAAGCGCAGAAACCACAATGCTTCAACTAACACCATGGTGGAAATTTTGGGGAAATTGGTAAATAACATGTAGAAAGGTGACAATTATGGTCACCTACATAACAAAAAAAGTAGGGTAAAACCTGCTTTTTTTGTCGCTGAAAAAGCTTAATACTTTGAAGTAACACCTCTGTTAAATTAATTTATTGTTTAAAAACAACTAGATAAATATAAATATAATAGTTGGCACAGCCATTGCTAATAACTATGCAAGCACTGGTAATAACAAACGACTAGTGCTGGTTTTTTTAACCAACAATAGTCATACAATAAATTTTTTAATAAAAGGAAATAAAATGAAACAAGTACAAAAAGGTTTTACACTTATCGAGCTAATGATTGTGGTTGCGATTATCGGCATTTTGGCAGCTATTGCGATTCCAGCTTATTCTAACTATACCATTCAAGCAGCAGACAATGCGTGCCTAGCTGAGGCAAAGTCCTATGCAAACTATGCATTAATTGAAACTAGCCAGGGCACTATCCCTGCTAATGCACCTTCTCTTGCTGCGTGTGCAACTACAACTGCTGTTGTTGCCGCAGCAATGACTGCAATCGCTGCAACACCTAACCTTCCAGGAACAGGCGCTATCGCTTGTACTGTGGATGGCAATTGCACGCTTACTCCAGCTTAAGTAAAAAATTAAGGGGTCAGTCAGCTTGATTTCTTGGTTAGAAATAAAAAACCCTTCCTATGAAGGGTTTTTTATTACCTAATAGAATCTTAAAGTAATTTCTATTCTATTAAACATTAAGATAAAAAGGAAAGAATAATGGAACTCATACAGAAAGGCTTTACATTAATCGAACTAATGATTGTAGTTGCCATTATTGGTATTCTAGCAGCAGTTGCATTGCCCGCTTACACCAGTTACACAATCAAGGCAGCGAATGGTGCATGCGTTTCCGAAGCAAAGGGCTACACTCAATCTGTATTAGCAGAGCTTTCAAGAAGAGAGACCCCTCCTGGCCCACCAAACCGAGCATGCATGAACACATCAGATGGTTCTGCATTTACAGTTGCTGCTCAAATTACTGCCAACCCTGTTCTTCCTGGCACAGGTAGTGTTACATGTAATCCCGAAGGAAACTGTACGCACAATAATTAATAATATACTCAGGTGGACACAATACTTCAATAAATCAAGGGGTAAAGAACTCAACCAGCTTGATTTTCTATTCCTTCTGATATCAAAGAAATTCCATGGCAAGCATACCAAGAATAGACATTCCTAATCAGCTGTTCCGTATTATGCATCGCAGTAACTACCGACAATAAATCTTCAAGTCAAAAGAATATATGATTAGGATTAATGGAGATATAGAGCATTCTCTAACTAGAGAAAATGGCTCTTTCCATACTTATGTGATTATGGCGAATCGATATACATGCCATTTCAATGCGAAGTGCCAAAAAACCGGCATGATGCGAGTTTCAAATGGCGACAAAGCTGAAGCACTATAGCATTTAGTTATACTGAAAAAAATAAAGCAGTTTAGATACTTTATCTCTAAGCCCTTGTACCACCTTCTAAAACAACTGCATTAATATTATATTGCGCCAATATGAATGCAGCTGCTGAACTGCGGCGGCCAGTTTGACAATAAGCAATGTATTTTTTTTCTCTGTCTAACCAATCAATTTTATTGCGCAACTCATGCAATGGTGTATTTACAGCACCTTGAATATGGTGATGATTAAATTCAGACTCAAAACGCACATCCATCCATACAGAGCCCTTTTCTACCTGCTGTTTAGCTGTTTGCATATCGACTGTTTTAATGATCGGCTCTTTTAGCAACTCGATAAAATCATCTTTTTTAAGTCTTAATAACTGACCCTTCGTTTTCATTGTTACTGTGGCATTACGTTTGGCATCTGAGGCTAGAGCTTCTCCTCCGAAAGCATCACCAGCTGAAATTTCTGCTAATAACTCGGGTGGCTTACTTGGGTCTTTCATACGTTTCACTTCAGCGGTACCTGACTGAATAAGATAGTAATAATCCCCTTGCTGACCTTGCATGATGATAGTGTCGCCTGCTTCGACATCAACACTGCTTAAACGAGAAAACATGGTTTCTATGTTGGCTGCAGGTAATTTTCTAAATATGCCATTTTTCAATTTAAATGCGTTGAAGCTTATTTCATCAATCACAGGTGTCGATGGAACAGTCGATTTATAACCAGATACTTGGTCCCAAGTCAGCATAATATCTAGCAAATCTAAATCAATGCGAACAATCTCAATAGGAGTAATTGCAATCGTGTCTTTAATTTTCAAACGTTCTGAATCCACCGGATGTTTAGCAGCTTCTGTACCGCCACGCAAAATTACTTTTTTACCATTCTCATAGCGAATACCTAAATCGCCATTTAGCAAATAAAGTGCCTCTACATTCAGAATACTTAACCGTGTTGGATCTAAATCTTTGCTTACCTTCTCTAAAATACACACTTCTACCAGCTCGTCTTGCCTTGAAGGTGAGAGCTGCGAAATGGGTGAAAACTTCACTAGTGCTTCTTTACCTATCAATAAAGGCTTATCAGTTTTGAGTATTTCTGTATCTTTTGTCATTTGAAATTAAACCTCAAATACTTGTTGCTGATTTAATGCAGCGCAATGTTTTGTGATGGCATTAAGTGATATTTCTTGCATAATTGCATCACCTTCACCAGGTTTAAGATGTGTAATGTAAGTTGCGACTGTTTTATTAAGTTGTTTTAATTCTGATGCTAATGTTTGAGGGCATAAATGTTTAGAAGCTTTTGCTAATTGAGCTTCAGCATTGGCAAATGCTGTTTCAATAATTAAATACTTCAGATTCGATATTTTATTCACTTCACGCCAAAAGGCTGGTGACCCTGCAGTATCACCTGTAAATACTAAACTAGCATCGCCACTATTTACTTGATAACCCACACTAGGCACCACATGATTTGAAGGCAGTGCTGTGATGGTTTTTTTATCCATCGTGAAAATATCTCCAACATTCATTTCTTCATAAATCAATAAAGGGCTAACAACATCTGGCAAGCAATTAAAATTAGGCCAAACCATCCAATTAAAAATATGCTCTTTAAATACAATGATCGCTTGCTTGCTAGCATGCAGCGTAACTGGCTTATGTCTTGATCCCATTACTGTGTCAAGTAGCAGTGGGATACATGCAATATGATCTAGGTGAGTGTGCGTTACGAAGATATGGTCGATTTTCATCAGCGCATCAAATGACAGATCGCCAACACCTGTCCCCGCGTCAATTAGTAAACTGTCATCAACTAATAATGATGTAGTGCGCATATCACCACCAATGCCGCCACTGCAACCCAACACTTTTATTTGTATAGTAATGTGACTTTTCCAAGTAAATATATATGTTTTTAATGAATTAAAACTTAAATTAACACTTACCTCTATTATAGATTAACAAGCTTAAAAGTAATAATTTCTTACTAAATTTAGGTTCGCTCAATATTTAGATTATGATTACTTAATAATCAATAATTTTCATCTTAAACTTAAGCATCTAAGACAATGAGCGAAGAGCTAACAACTGAATTCACAGAAGACCTCATAGAAATATGCCATACTAAAACACCCATTGCCAGTGTGATTTGGCTGCACGGCCTAGGTGCCGATGGTAATGATTTTGTCCCTATTGTTGAAATGCTCAAGATGCCCAATGTGCGTTTTATTTTGCCACATGCACCTTATCGAAACGTCACTATTAACAATGGTTATAAAATGCGCGCTTGGTATGATTTATATGGACTTAACGCGGAGAGCAAAGAAGATCAACTTGGCATAACCGCGACTCAGCGCCAAATTGAAACTTTAATTGCTAAGGAGAATAAAAGAGGTGTCGCTAGCAATAAGGTTTTTCTCGCAGGGTTTTCACAGGGCGGTGCTGTGGCATTACATACTGGTTTAAGATATACAAAGAAACTTGCAGGCGTTATAGCTTTATCTACATATTTACCACTTAAAACGTCATTTTCTTTAGAGAAATCACAGGCCAATCTATCAATGCCTATTTTTATGGCGCATGGTATTTATGATGATGTGATCAGTCTTGATACATGCAAAACATCTCTAAGCTTTATAAAATCGGAAGGTTTTAAGGTGGTTTGGCATGAATATCCGATTGCACATACACTTTCTATGGATGAAGTAGATGATATTCAAACATTTCTATTACAAGTTTTAACATGATTAACTGATGTTTAATAAGCAACTTACTCCAACTTTTGCTAAAATAACGATACTTAATCGAATACAATAAAATTGCAGGCTAAAATGCCGAAAAAAACTCCCACTTACGAAACTGCCATAGCAGAACTTGAAGCTATTATCAATCAAATGGAAACAGGCACCCTTCCTTTAGAACAATCGATAGATGTTTACAAACGAGGTGCGGAATTATTGAAAATCTGCCAGAAATCTCTTAAAGATGCTGAACAACAAGTCAGCATACTTTCGGAAGAGAATAAATTAGAAAAATATACTGTAAATACTAAGCAGTCTGAAGTGTGAAGAACCCGTCAGAATCAGCGATAGATAGTAATAGCATATTTGAACAATGGGTTGAAAATATGCAACTACACACTGAGGCTTTGCTGAATAAGCATTTACCAGTGAGCAGTGTGGTTCCGCAACGTTTGCATAAGGCAATGCGTTATTCCACACTAGGTGGAGGAAAACGTGTGCGTGCCTTATTAGTCTATGCTGCAGCAGAGTTTTGTGGTGCCAGCTCAGAAAAAGCTGATGCTGGCGCAGCATCTGTTGAGTTAATTCATGCCTTTTCACTGGTACACGATGATTTACCTTGTATGGATGATGATGACTTACGTCGTGGCAAACCATCTGCACATATAAAATATGGTGAAGCAATGGCATTACTGGTGGGTGATTCATTACAGAGCTTAGCTTTCCAGCTTATTTCACAAGAAATTAACTTAAGAAACGACCAGAAAATAAAAATGCTACACTTGCTTTCAATTGCTAGTGGTTCACGCGGTATGGCCGGTGGGCAAGCCATTGACCTAGAAGGTGTAGGCATCCACCTCAGCCGAGATGAATTAGAGTTAATGCATATCCATAAGACTGGTGCACTAATTCGTGCAGCGGCATTATTAGGCGCATACAGTGCTTATCGTCCGGATGAAGAGAAAGTTGAAGCGGTTGATCATTTTGCTAAATCAATAGGGCTAGCATTTCAAGTCATTGACGACATTCTGGATGAAGAAGCAGATACTGAAACTTTAGGAAAAACAGCAGGTAAAGATGCACTTAATAATAAATCAACTTATGTGACGATATTAGGGCTATCAGCTGCTAAAAATCTTGCCAATGAATTACATAGCAATGCAATGGCGGCGCTTTCTTTTTATGGCAAAGAAGCAGATTTATTACGGCATTTAGCCAACTTCATTTCCCATCGTAATTACTAATTAACTCAATACAAGAATTGCACATGTCATCTTTGCTACATACTATTAACTCGCCAGCAGACTTAAGGCTTCTTGAACGAAGCCAACTCCCTGTGCTAGCTGAAGAGCTACGTGAATATTTAATTCAGAGTGTTGCAAAAACTGGTGGACATTTGGCCTCAAATTTAGGTGTGGTAGAGCTGACTAT
>CAZJUK010000112.1:3977-6008 GCA_964549145.1 uncultured Methylophilaceae bacterium | reverse complement strand
AGATGAAGTAAGCGTTGTCATGAAGAAAAAGTTGGGTACAAAAGCTAAATCAGTTGCATTAGGCCCTTCATCTCCTAGTGGTTGTCCAGCGCCTGCTACTGAGCCATCATTTTTAAACTCAGCATTAGGTTTAATTAAGTGCAATGCACCTGCTGCTTGCGTGCCATCAATATAAGTCATTCCTGCTGGATTGAAAAATATAGTGCTTGCATCTTCCGCAATGGCTGCTCCACCTGCATAGGCATTACCCATACCACTTGCACCTTGTTCTATCAGTGCAAAACCTGCTGCATGAGCACTACCACTCACGGCTAAAACGGAAATAATAGCTGAGTTTATTAGACTGTTTCTCATGAAAGTATCCTTAAAATATAGCAATTAACTTAATCACATTCTTGTAACCTGTGATTTTTCGTATCAACTAATTATCAAATACATTGATTAGTTAGTACAGATAAAACTGGGGAAATAGATCTAAACAATGTCATTTATAGGCAGAATGGAAAAATTACGACAGTATCTTGTTTTTATACAAAACACATCACAATAACTGACAAATAATTGTTATGGACCCTATTTCATCCATTGCTTTAGCTAGTGGGCTAAGCTGGGCGAGCGGCTTTAGACTAAATGCACAGTATTTGTTATTGGTCTACTACACCGTTTTGAGTGGATGAAATTACCCGGCAGTTTAAGTATTTAAAGCAATTCGACCGTACTCACGATCACAGGTGTACTTGTTGTTATCAAATTTCTAGCTGATAAAATTCCTTATGTGGACAGTACCTGGGATAGTATTCAGAAATTTATTCGCATTCCAGTAGGTGCATTGCTCGCTATGGGTTCAATCAACAGTAACGACCCAATGATTGCCACGCTTGCCGCCTTACTAGGCGGGTCACTCACAGGGATGACGCATGCTACTAAAGCAGCTAGCCGCGCACTTATTAATACATCGCCGGAACCTGTTAGCAATGTTGTGACATCTTTAGGTGAAGATACTTTTTTTCTCACTGGTGGTTGGCTAGCGTTGATGCACCCGGTCGTATTTATTGGTGTGTTATTTGGCTTCATTTTGCTCATGTTTTGGATGTTACCAAAGGTATGGCGTGGCATCAAATCCATTTCCACCCATATCGATAAAATTAATAAGCCGAATTAGGTAGTTTATTAATGATGCATAGATTTTATTGCACTGTTAGTGACTTCAGTTAAAGAGGCAGCCAGTTTGGGTCTATTCCACATTCGTTTTTTATTGGGGTGGCAGTTCTGCAAGATCTGATGATTAGCATCAACAGACATCAAACTGGTTGACCCTATTGGTTCTATTTTGATTTAAAAGACTGCTTGATTTAAACAGCAAACAATTGCACTTATTTAACAAGTTCTTCGTACATAAACTCGAGTTGCATCTGACATCTATGATATGCAAAAAGTCCAAAAAATGTCACCACGACAAATAAAACTTGAACGTACTTTCTCAATGTCATTAGGATGGTTGATATATTATCAAAGCCAAAATATGAAGTCAGCGCTAAGGGCAAATAGTAGATAAAAGCCAAAGCAATGATGCTTACAAAAGCGATGCCTAGATAATTCATCGAGTGTGTGTAATAGTAAAGATAGTTTTCTTCTAATGTAAATTGATGCGAAGCACTTGGACGTTTAAGTTCATCATGGTGCTTCCAAAATGGCTCAACATCGTCACTTTCTGTTGCGCCTTTGCTTCTAGTCAACTTTGTGCGTAAATTTCTATATTCTTGGTTTTTTACACGTCCAATGATTATCAGCACAGCCCACATAATCAATCCAATTAATATCAGTCCTACCGGTCTACTCAAAACCATATTGTTGTTGTACCTTTCCATCTCTTTTAGTTAGTAATTATTATCTAGAAGAAGCTCTAAGCTAATTCAAATACGCAAGCCTGAAATATGGTGCATAAATAGTATTGTCAGCTACTACCTTCGAATTAAGGTGAAACAATGGCTTAGTTAACTTAATTTCTGTCGCCTACACTTCCTACACTTC
>CAZJUK010000112.1:0-3877 GCA_964549145.1 uncultured Methylophilaceae bacterium | reverse complement strand
GGTGAAACAATGGCTTAGTTAACTTAATTTCTGTCGCCTACACTTCCTACACTTCTCCATGCGATAATACAACTTATCTTTCAACCACAACACAGTATAAACACTTTATGATTACGACACTTATTATGGTTGCCAGCATTCTTTACTTGGCATTGCAATTAGAAGATAAATTCAAAATTCCTTCACCACTTGGTTTAATCACCCTTTCATTTATTGCGCATCACGCCATTAAACAAGCACCTATCATGACAGGCAATGCGGATAGCTTTGCGAAGTTAGTTATCTTTTTATTACCCGTCTTACTTATTGCAGACTCACTAGAACTTAAATTACGAGATTTAAAAAAGCATGGCTTAAGTTTGCTATATTTATCTATCGTTGCAGTTTCGCTGTCTATCCTCATGGCTTTATCAATTGTTGATTTAATATTTTCAGACATTCAGTTAAGCAATGCTGCAGTGGTCATGTTATTTGCCATGGTGCTCGCGACTGACCCTGTTTCCGTAGTGAGTATATTTTCTAAATTTGAATTGCCGCATGAATTAAAAATGTTAGCCGAGGGCGAAAGTTTATTTAACGATGCAACTGCTCTTATCGCATTTGTGTTTATTGGTTTATTTGCACTCAATGGCGGTGCTATCACAACCGCTTATGTTGCTGAAATCACTGTTGCTGTCATCGTTGGATCAATTGTAATCGGCGTTGGCATTGGTTTAATCGGTCTTATGTTTATGAAAACCACGCATAATCGCACCGCTGAAATGATGATACTTGTTCTTGCTGGTTACGGTGCTTTTGAATTGGCAGAACACTTTTATGTATTACTCAATCTATTTGGTGGTCATTCACATATGCATCTTTCTGGCATATTAGCCGTTATATTCGCGACGATCACGGTCAACCATGTCATGAATAAGTCTATAGAAGGTGATAATGAGCAAATTGAGGATGATGAAGAAACACTGGAGCGTGAAGCTTTAAAAAGCAATACATCCGCAGGCATTATCGGCACAGCACTTAAACGAGTCAAAGCGACACTAGAAGAGCGCAACCGTCATTTAAGAAATAAAGAAGATATTCAATTACTTGCCATGGTGGCCAATACCATTTTATTTATTGCCATGGCGGAAATGATTGATTTGAGTTTTTTATGGAAATATAGATTCGAAATTCTTATCATGTTTATTGCCACTACCCTCATACGCGCAACCATGATGACTGTGTTTGCCTGGATTACGAATAGAACGCATAAAATGGCTGATGTTAACCTGCGTTGGGGCACTGTGCTTTCTTTTGCTGGTATCAAAGGTGGTTTATCTATTGTAATGCTCACAATGATTCCTGCATCATTTGAACATTTAGAAATGTTCAAAGCCATTGTTATTGGTGTGATTATGCTATCAACATTCATCTACTCTACCGTGCTAATTGTCTATATTAACCGTCATCAAGCGGTGTTTTTACTTGAAAAAAATGCTGAGCTTGATCACCATTAAACAATAATATTTTTGTTATGTCTGAGTTGATATTAGAGCTTAAATATATACAGCACTACGCGTTGGCATTGCAAGAACAGGTTCAGCAACTACATGCAGCGGGTAAGCTAGGCCCTTACCTCAACACGCGTTATGCAGAATCCAATACGGTCAACACAAGCAAAGCACTATACATTTACTGTAATGACATTAAGCAACGCTATATGCGGAATGTTTCAACACTGGATAAAGTGGCTTTTGACAGCCGCATAACTATGTATCACCATGCACTTGGGCTCAATACGTCTATTTCTCGTGTGCAAGGCGGTAAATTAAAAGCTAAAAAAGAGATTCTCATAGCAGAATCATTTAAAGAAATGCCTGCCTCCTTTTTACGCATGATCGTTGTACATGAACTGGCTCACTTAAAAGAACGTGATCACAACAAAGCATTTTACAACCTATGTGAACACATGGAACCTGATTACCATCAACTAGAGTTTGATTGCCGTATGTATTTAAGCTGGAAAGAAACGACTTCAAAACCGACTTAACGCTTTAGCGTTTAGCGAGGTTAGGGATGCCCCTTACGAGCATTCTTCTTCTTAATTTCTTTTGCTAAGCAAAAAAATAGATCACCGTCACGCGAAAAGTGACTTGTTTCTAATTTCACACATCGCATGGGAAATTAATCGAGTCTGACCCCATTAGTTTTCTGCGGGGCCGTATTCCAAGTATGCACTTGAAGCTTCCATTCTCCATTTGCATTGCGTTGGGAAACCAGTGTTACCACGCCGCCAAATGTTGGCGCAACACCTTCATTCACTTGCCCTGAAGCTTGCCAGTTTGCTACTTGGTATAGGGTGTCACCATCTCGATAACTTTCTACCGCTTCTATTTTATGGTTATGCACACCGCCATCAACAAAACTCTGAAATAAAGCCTCAATGGCTTTCTGACCTTGTAAAACTTGACCGTCTCCTGGCGACAAAAGCGCGGTTTCACTATACAAAATAGCAACTGCTTTTACATCCCCTTTATTAAATAATTGATTCCAGTTTTGGTTTAATTGTTCAGCTAACTGTTGATTGTCCATAGTGCTCCCTGCGAAATTTAAAGACGTAAATAGCATCAATGCTGTTGCAACGCAACTTTGACTGAATGATGTTGGGAAAAGAGGCTGTTTCATCAATACTCCTGATTAGTAATAATTTGTTTATTGCTACAACAGAAATTATCTATAGACAAACAATGCCTGTCCAATATAGAATATTGCTCAAATGATGCTTAATTTATATCAGTTGAGCTTTGACTTACGTCAGCTAAGGTCTTTTTCAGTAATTGCACAATTATTAAGCTTTCGCAAAGCAGCTGAGCAACTACATATTGCGCAGCCCGCCTTATCTAGGCAAATTGCACAGCTAGAAGATTCACTAGATTGCCAATTGTTTGATCGGCAAAAACGCCAAATACAGCTTACCGATGCTGGCCAGTATTTATTTAATGCTTTACCAGATTTTTTTGAGCAACTACATACCATTGCAGATCGAACAAATGCGATTGCTAACGGTAAAGTGAATAAACTAAAATTCGGTTTTTCCAGTGCGGCGATGGCTGGCTTTTTACCAGAAATAATCAAAACATTACATGCGAAATTAGAAGACTGTGAATTTGCATTTTTTGAAAAACTTCTAATGTGTTAATTCAGTCAGTGATCGCTGGCAACCTAGATGCGGCATTTATTCTGCATCAACCAGATAATGCTTTATTAAATACAGTGCCGATTAAAGCGGGTAAAGTTGGCGTGGTATTGCCCGCAGAACATCCTCTTGCGCAACAGCATGAAATTGCATTTTCGGACCTTGCGAATGAGACTTTAATTCTATTTCCAAGAGAAACAAACCCAGAGATGTTTGATGACGTTATTACTCATTTCCAACAATCAGGGTTTAGCCCCAAACAAATTATTGAAACCGCCCCTCGCTCAACTGCCATTGCCCTAGTAGCAGCAGGTCAAGGCATTGCAACCATCGCTCAATCACTTAAACAAACCTGCATTGCAGGCACTATATTCAAACCCTTAAAGCAACCCGCCCCAATGATTAGCTATAGCTGTATTACACTTAAGCAACGAAAAGGTCAGTGGCTTGAAGTGTTAACGAAATATATTGGTTCTGAGTTGCAATAGATAACTCGAACGATAGGAGCTTGAAAGTACCGCTGTGGGACATACTTTTATGCATGTCCAATGTTAATCATTTTTGCATACCCTCAACAGATATTACTTTCCCATCTCATCTGTAAGTTCAAATAATTCAATGGCTTTTATTAAGTCACTAAGCTTTGCATTCCCGTAGTTATGAAGAAACTCAAAGGGTCAGCCAGCTTGATTCTTAGCCACG
>CAZJUK010000111.1:0-6166 GCA_964549145.1 uncultured Methylophilaceae bacterium | reverse complement strand
ATTTCAATATCAAAAGCATGAGGTTGCTTCGGACGCCTAGATTGGCGGTGGGAAGGCTGAGATCTTCGTGATTTAGGTTTTCTGCTTATTTTTTTCTTTTCAAATACTTCGATTTCCATTATATGCTCCTAATAAATAAGTGATTATTTAGGCCATAACAACACAATACGACGATTTTTTTTGGAACCAATAGTGACACGGTTTGCTCTAAAAACATTATTGTATTCAGCAATAACATGATATTTCCCATTGGGTAAATCGACTAATAATATAGGCCCGTTGGTATAAATATCTAATACAACATTGCCATTTGCATCAGAAATTTGGACGTTTACATCTGAAATATATCCCTCCCCACCATCATTTGTTTTTTGTACTAAAACAATTTCTAGCGGATATTCATTGACCATCTCTTTCATTTCATTTAGTTCTTCTTTTCCAATACCACCAGAAACATAGATAATTTCATCTGTTATACGTATCTGAGGTGATGGCAGGAAATTTAATTCAGGTTCTTTAACCACGCTATTTTCAGGTAGTAAAGTAGACTCTGTTGCTAAGTCAACTGTATTGCTTTCAATAGATTTTTCTTGATCATTTGCAGCAACTACTGTGCTAAATACTAAATACATTAGCGTAATGAAATATATAAAAATCAGTTTCATTTTTAACCTTAATTCATGTTTGATATGTTTAATTTATAGACTAATCAATCAAAATTAAATGAGTGCTAACACGTATCAACTGACATTTGTTTATATGAATTTCAGTGGTGGACAGAATATCTAGTTTTAATTTAAACTAAAATTTAATATACGACGCAACGATATATAGGAACTGACATTGGTAAATTTGATAGCAGAAATGAATGTAAAGGTTCTATTTGACTCAGCGGCAGATGCTATGTTGCTAGTGGATAGTAATGGAGAAGTCTTGCAAGCCAATACAACAGCTCAGCAATTATTAGGTTACTCAGAAGAGCAATTTATGGGGCTTAAAGTTGAAGCGCTTATGCCTACCGCTTATTGTCAACATCATCAGCAATATCGAAAAACATATGTCAAACAGCCTGAAAAACGTCCGATGGGTCAAGGTAAGAACCTGGTTGCATTAACGCGTAATGGTAAAGAGCTGCATGTTGATATTGGGTTAAGTCCAGTTGAATTTAAAAATATACCTTTTATTTTCATTACGTTTCATCCAATTGAGAAACAAATAGAAGCTGAAAAGCAACTCCAGCTTGCACAATTTGCAACAGCTTTTGGCGTGTTTGATATTAATTTTGAACTTGGCACACTAGAATGTGATGCTTATACACAAAAGTTATGGGGATTTAAATCTGATCAAACTAATACTTATGATCAATTTCTTAAAGCTATTAACCGACCAGACCAAGCTGCTTGGCAAGCTGCTATTAATAAAGCCGTGCAGCCAGAGTCAGATGGTGAAATGCGTTTGGAGTTTGGAATAAATAATTTACTAACGCAGTCAGAACAATGGGTGTTCTCTGCAGGTAAAGTTTATACTGCAAATGAACGTGCTTTTCGGCTCATCGGAGTAATGCATAATGTTACCGAACGTAAGCAGTTTGAAAAAGAATCAAATGCTCAACGAATAGAAATGGAAGCTTTGTCTAAACACCATATTGCTCTACAGACTGCTTCAGCCATTGCGCATGAGTTAAATCAGCCACTGACCGCTATTTCGGCCTATAGCGAAGTAGCGCTTCATGAAATAGAAGGTGGGAAAGTTGATGTTAAAAAAATGAGACATTGTTTAACTAACTCTGTAACACAAGCACAACGTGCTGGAAAAAGTCTACATGAATTATTGGAGTATCTACAAAAAGGTGAGGTGATTACTGAAGACTTTGATATTAATAAAACCATAAAAATTGCGCTTCATCTTGTGGAGGGGAGTCGATTAAGTGGTTTCCATTCAAGCATTGATTTAGAACCTAATCTACCGAAAGTATTAGCAAATCAATTACAAATACAAAAAGTTTTAGTCAATTTATTAAGTAATGGTCTTGAAGCTTCGCAAAAAATTGGAAAGTTTACCGGCACAGTCAATGTTTCAGTGCAAACAGAAGCTATATCAAAAATGGTAAAAATAACAATTAAAGATAATGGTTCTGGTCTTGATAAAGAAACTGAAAAACGACTTTTTGAACCATTCTTTACAACAAAACCGACAGGTATTGGCATGGGGCTTACAGTGAGTCGCACATTAATAGAGGCTAATGGAGGAAAGCTTTGGTTTGATGCAGGTAACGATCATGGTGCTACATTTCATTTTACTTTACCCTTTTCATTATCAAATAAAGCCCCATGAATAAATCCTTAATTACAATTTTTATTGTTGATGATGATATTGCAGTACGTGAATCGTTATCTATGATGATTGAACAGGAAGGGTTTGCTGTAAAAACTTTTGAAAGCGGCCAAAATTTTCTTGAATATTATCAACAAGAGCATCTTGGTTGCGCCATTATAGATGTGCGTATGCCAGATATGGATGGTCTACAATTGCAACAAGAAATGACAAGCCGAAATATTTTGTTGCCTATTATTTTTCTAACTGGACATGGCGATATACCAACAAGTGTAAATGCTGTTAAATCTGGCGCGCTAGACTTTGTTACAAAACCAATTACTCGAGAAAAACTACTTGCTATTGTTTTAGCTGCTGTTCAACAAAGTGATAAGAATTTAACGAAAGAGGCCTCTACACAAGAAGCTAAGTCTCTCATTGCAAGATTAACTGAACGCGAATGTGAGGTAATGTTACTAGCAATTTCTGGGTTCTCTAATAAAGAAATTGCACGAAAATTAAGTATTAGTCACCGGACAGTAGAAATTCATAAATCAAAAATCATGCATAAAACAAAAGCTGAAAACCTACTAGACTTGGCCAGTATTGCACGTGAAGCTGATTTTCCTAGTTGATCTTATTTTTTAGTAAGGTTTTTTTTATCACCTCATCCTAAAATATTTATACGTGCTAGCGCGGGTTATATTAGTGCTGAATTAAGGTTACTTTATATACTTTAAGAATTCTTAGAGTATAAAAGGTAAGCACATGCCAAAAAGCCCGAGTGTTGAACTAAATATATTTGAGACCATTTTAGCCAGAAGATCCGTTCGCAATTACACCAGCCAGAAAGTTGAAGAAAAGAAGTTGCGTACTTTGTTAGAAGCCGCAGTACATGCGCCTACTGCGATGCATGAAGAGCCTTGGGCGTTTGGTTTGATTCAAGATAAGCAAATGTTGAAAGATTTATCTACACGCACTATTCCTATATTTATTGAGCAACTAAAAACGACGGGACATAGTTTTGATTACCCTAACGAGCCGGAGTTTAATGTGTTTTTTAACGCCGGCACGCTGATTATTATCTATGCGAAAAAAAATAACGCGTTTGTGACAGCAGACTGTTGGTTAGCTGCAGAAAATTTAATGCTAGCCGCCTGTGCAATAGGGTTAGGTACTTGTGTTATTGGCTCTGCTTTACCTGCACTTAACCTTGCGGAAGAAAAAAAGCGCATGGTAATTAGCGATGAATATGAAGCCATTGTGCCAATCATTATTGGTTATCCCAATGAACAACCTAAAGCAAAAAAAAGAAGTAAACCTATTATTTTAGGTAAATTTTAAACACTATTAATATTCTGTTATATCAAAAATTTGGAGACATAATATGTTTAAAAAAATAATTTGTCCTGTTGAGGGAAGCACACCTTCAAACCAAGGGTTAGCATTAGCCATTAATCTTGCTTATTATTTTAATGCTAGTTTATGTTTGCTGCATGTGGTTGATACGTATTACCCAATTATGGGCAGTTCTGGTGATTATATGTCAGTTAACACCGCTAACATTATTCGAGAAAATGGTAAGGAAGTTATAAAGGAATCAAAACAACAAGCACAAAAAACACTAGATCTTGAGACTAAACTCATCGAAACTCTTGGTGGGAATGTTGCTGATTCAATTCTTACAGAAGCAAGTAACTGGCATGCGGATTTAATTGTAATGAGGTCACGTGGCATTCGAGGTTTAAAAAAAGTTGTAATGGGGAGCGATGCTGAACATGTAATACGTACTAGCTCAGTGCCGGTATTAATCAGTAATGAGAAAAAGGAGGAAAAATTATTATATGATATAAAAGTCTAAATAATTTTTTGTTACTCCTGCTTTGAATTACGTTATCCATACCACTTAAGAACTGTACCTTAATAAAATTTTATGAATCATATTTTACGCATTGCTACCTTTAATATTCACAAAGGGGTTAATAGCTTTAATAGCCGGCTAATATTAAGTGAGCAGCGAGAAAAAATTCGACATCTACATGCAGATATTGTGTTCTTGCAAGAGGTATGTGGCGTTAATTCAAAATACAAGACAATAAGTTTAAACGGGCAATATGAATACCTTGCAGATAGTATTTGGTCAGAGTTTGCTTATGGTAAAAATGCAGTAACTTCTGCCGGACATCACGGCAATGCAATACTTTCAAAATTCCCTATTGTAAATTGGGAAAATGAGAATATCTCTGCTAACACAGCAGAACAACGAGGTTTGCTACATTGTGTAATTGAGGTGCCAAATTGGACGCAACCGTTACACTGTATTTGCGTGCATCTAGGCTTGTTTGCTAAATGGCGTCGACAACAACTGCAAGTGCTTAGTCAGCGTATTACTCGTTTAGTACCAAAAAATGCACCACTGATTATTGCTGGCGACTTTAATGATTGGGGACAAAAAGCCAGCGGAATATTGGCTGAACAGCAACATCTAGTGGAAGTATTTAAGGTTCGTCATGGTTTTTATGCACGCAGCTTCCCCGCATTTCTTCCATTATTAAGGTTAGATCGTATTTATACACGTGGTTTTCGTATTCAGGATTGTCATGTGCATAGCGGTTATTCATCTGCTAAGTTATCAGACCATGCTGCCCTTTCTGCTACGATATATCCATTATGATTAAATATATTGCTGATAATCATATTACTTTGCTACGTAATGGTGTTGAGTATTTTCCAGCGCTTGAGGAAGCGATTGAGAATGCAAAAATTGAAATTTATCTGCAAACTTATATATTTGTACCTGATAAAACCGGGTTACGTATTGGTAAAGTATTGATGAGAGCTAGTCTACGTGGCGTGAAGGTTAATCTTTTATTAGATGGTTTTGGCTGCAAAGACTTATCTAAAGTATACATTCGAGAATTAGAAAACTCTGGTGTGCATATACTATTTTTTAGACCAAAAATATCACCATGGTCATTGAGAATTAATCGTTTAAGACGAATGCATTGCAAGATGTTAGTTGCTGATAATACGTTGGGGTTTTTAGGCGGTATTAATATTATTGATGATTACAATACACCGTCACATATACCACCTCGAGTTGATTATGCAGTAAAGGTGGAAGGTCCACTAATATCAAATATGAAAATTAGTATGGAGTTACTTTGGTATAAAGTTAACCGTGCTTATTTAGGTGAAGGTGAAAGAAAAAAACGAGAAGATACTCAATTTATATATAAGGCAGGCAATATGCAAGCCGCACTTGTTTTGAGAGACAACCTTTGGCGGCGTAACGAGATTCGACAAACTTACTTCTCAGCATTTAAATCAGCCAAATCAGAAATTATAATTGCTAGTGCCTATTTTCTACCTGGTTTGCAATTCAGAAATGCATTACAGGATGCAACAAATCGTGGAGTAAGAGTCAGGTTAATTTTACAAAAAAAAGTAGAGTATGTATTGTTGGATTTTGCATCTCATGGGCTTTATAGCTGGTTTTTAGAACAGGGGATTGAAATTTATGAATACCATAAAAGCTTTATGCACAGTAAAGTGGCTGTGATTGACGATAGCTGGGCAATGGTAGGCTCTGCAAATATTGATCCATTTAGTTTGTCTTTATCTCGTGAAGCAAATATTGCAGTAAATAATAGTGTATTTGCACAAACCTTAAAACGTGATTTAGATGATGCCTTAAGTGCTGGCGCATCAAGAATCACTTCAGACGATTGGCAACATAATCATTATTTCAAACGCTCTTTTTCATGGTTGATATATAAGCTAGTTCGGTTGGTTATGCGCATTGCACTTTATCAAACTGATCGTTAGTAAGTTGAAAATTGTAATTATTTTT
>CAZJUK010000110.1:0-6214 GCA_964549145.1 uncultured Methylophilaceae bacterium | reverse complement strand
CCGGCTTAGAAAAAATTTATTACTAAAAAAATAGAGCAAATCTAATTGCTGACTTAAATGGTCAATTACCACTATTTTTACTAAAATTTGGTACTATTATAAAAAAAAGAAACATGTTTCCAAGATGGTTTTTTTTAATTTTTGCATATTTTAACCTTAATATTCAATGATAAAAACTCAATCTATATTTAGACAAAGTTGGGCTATTAAATGTATGGATTAATATGAAAATTAATTACTTTTTCAAAGTTTATTTCTTGTTTGCAGTAAAAGTTATCAGAATTTTACCAAGAATCTTATGGCTTGCTCTTACCTGTGCATGGTTGTTGTTTTCAGTGCCATTGGCAGCGGCAGATGAGCCCGTAGCAGCGACAGCAAGACCTAAAATTGGATTGGTGTTGGGTGGAGGCGGCGCACGTGGTGCGGCCCATGTCGGCGTGCTAAAAGTATTGGAAGAAATGCATGTGCCTGTGGATTTTGTGGTTGGTACTAGCATGGGATCTATCGTTGGAGGGCTTTACGCTTCTGGTATGAGCCCTAAAGAGATTGAAGTTGAAATGAATTCCTTGGACTGGGCTGATCTGTTTGAGGACTCCCCGCAACGCGTTGATAGATCTTTTCGGCGTAAACGTGAGGATGACTTATATACAATGAAAGTTAAGCCAGGTATCAACAGTAGTGGATTGAAGGTGCCGTTAGCCTATATTCGTGGCCAGAAGCTGAATTTGGAGTTATCACGACTTACTTCTCCAGCCGCTGGTATCAAAAACTACGACCAACTTCCCATCCCTTATCGGGCCGTAGCAGCAGATCTCGAAACAGGTAAAGAAGTGATTATGGGTTCGGGTAATATTGCTCGCTCTATCCGAGCCAGTATGGCTGTGCCAGGGGCTTTTGATCCGGTGGAAATTGATGGGAAAGTGTTGGTAGATGGCGGTATCGCCAACAATGTGCCAGTAAGCGTGGCTCAAAAAATGGGTGCCGATATTGTAATTGTAGTTGATGTAGGAAGTGGCCTATATAAACGAGATGAAATAAAGGATTTTGTCGATGTGACGGTGCAGCTAACTAATTTTTTATTTACGCTTAATACAGAGAGGCAGCTTGCCTTGCTAAGCGAGCGTGATGTGCTGATTACGCCAGCTTTGGGCGATATAGGCGGAGGTAGTTTTGAGCGCGTGGGAGAAGCGATACCTATTGGTGAAAGTGCTGCACGTGCGGTGGAACAGGAGTTAAGTCGTTATTCGTTAAAACCTGAAGCTTATGCGCAGCATATTGTTGCTCGTGGTTACCTAGATCGAAATGCGCCTGTCGTTGCTTTTGTACGCATCGATAACAACTCTCAAGTGAGTGATGATGTGATTGCAACACGCATATCTGCCAAAATAGGAGAACCTTTTGATGAAAAAGAACTGAAGAAAAATATCAACAATATCTACGGACTGGACATCTTTGAGACCGTTACCTATGAAATGGTTGAAGAGGAGGGTGAAAGAGGTATTTTAGTTAGTGCTAAAGAGAAATGGTGGGGCCCAGGCTATATACAAGGGGGTGTGCAGTATTCTAATGATATTGGTGATAATAGCTTTTTTAATATAGGCTTACTTTACACTCGCACTCAAATTAATGAGCTTAATGGCGAGTGGCGGGTAGCCGCTCAAGTAGGTGATGAGGTCGGCTTAGGGGGTGATATATACCAACCGCTAGACCCGCTCAATAAGTACTTCTTAGAGAGTAATTTTGGCTATGCGACTCAATTAGTAAATCAGTTTGATGATAACGGTGATAGGCTTGCACGTTACAAATTAAGTGGTTTTAATTATGGGGTTGCTACTGGGGTTAACATTGGGACTTGGGGAGAAGCGCGTGTGGGTTATGCAGGACAAAATGGGGATGGAGAAATTAATGTTGGAGAACCAGCGCCTGATTTTGACTTCAATACCGGCTACGCTTATATCAGACTGTCAGATGATAAGTTAGACAGCTTGTATTTTCCGCAACAAGGGCATGCTGGTAAAGTTGAATTTCGAGTCTCTCGTAAAGAGCTGGGTGCTGATGCTGAATTTGAACAGCTCTTACTAAGCTACAATCAAGCGTTCAACTGGCATAAGAATACGTTGATTGGCGGCTTAACTCTAAATACTACTTTAGATGACGACGCTGCCTTACAGAACCAGTTCTCTAGTGGTGGATTTTTGCGTTTATCTGGGTTGTCAGAAAGAGAGCTAAATGGACAGCATTCTGGGCTTGCAAGGGTAGTCTACTTGAGGACCATAAAAGATAGTCGGATTTTGGCTGGCTACGCGGGCGCAAGTTTTGAAGCCGGCAATGTATGGCAGGAGAGGAGTGATATATCCTTGAATGATCTAATTTTCGCCGCTAGTGCATTCCTTGGTTTTGATACGCCTATTGGGCCGTTATATCTTGGCTATGGCTTAACTGACCATGGAGATAGCAGCTTTTATATCAACCTAGGACCTTTGGTCCGAAATTAATTCGATACACTTTAATTAATGCCACTAAGTAAAATGTAGCTTCGTTCAACAATTTAGTAAGCCTATGCGCTTTATCCTGCTGGCTAGCCACTTTTGAATCGTCAATTTTACTTGGTAAGATTTAATCTAAAGTGTAGTTTAAATTTTTGCGCCTTTTTTTGTATTACCTCAATCAATAAAGTGATGTTTATATGTGGAAGATTATTAAAAGATCATTAGTAATAATATTCATCGTTGTCGCCACTGTTTGGGGTGCTTGCGCAGTTTATTATGGGGATTCGCACACTTCTAATATACAAATTGCGATAGTCCTTGGATATGGATTAGTTGGGCTATTAACTATCTTTTCTTTAGGCATGCCGCGTTGGTGCACGAGTATGTTAATAGTTTTTGGTGTGTTGTTTATGTGTGTTGTTTTCTGGTGGTTGCGCATTGCTCCTTCGAATGACCGTCAGTGGGCGCAAGATGTTGAAAAACTGGCCTTTGCAACTATTGAAGGCGATTTGGTGACAGTGCACAATGTTCGTAATTTTACTTATAAGAGCGAGTTCGAGTACGAGCCAGCCTATTACACTAAGACTTACGATTTAAATGAACTTGAGAATGTTGATCTTTTTTCTACTTATTGGATGGGGCCAGCGATCGCGCACACTATGTTGAGCTTTAACTTCGGTGAAGATGCCCATCTTGTCGTTTCAATAGAAGCACGTAAGGAGAAAGGAGAGGCATACTCGACCACTAAGGGGTTTTTCCGACAATTTGAATTAGTCTATATCGTAGCAGATGAGCATGATCTTGTTAAGTTGCGCACTAATTACCGTAAAAACCCAATAGAAGATGTTTATCTTTACCCAATTCATGGTGCAAAGGAAAATGCAAAGCGAGTATTCTTGGAATACATTAAAGAAATTAATATTTTAAATAAAGAGCCTGCCTTTTATAATACTTTGCTGGAGAATTGCACCACTAAAATATGGATGCATACGCTTGTAAATCAAGCACATCTTAAATTTTCATGGCAAATTTTAGCAAGCGGTTACTTACCTGAGTATCTCTATGAAAATGGTCTGTTAGCCGAGCATATACCCTTTGCAGAGATGCAACAGCGCGCACATGTTAATGCACTGGCTAACGAAGTAGATCAAGTACCGAATTTTTCTAAGCAAATCCGAAAAAAGGCGCTTAGTACAAAGTAGTTTTCTTATATTTCTTTAAATGTTTTCTAATTAATAGCTTTAATCTTTAATTAATATCTCGCTATATTGGAATGGGTTTCACAAAAGCTGTCATTTCTTGCTAGCTTTTTATTAAGTTTACTAAGTACATTACTCTAGTATAAATTCAAGCTTTCCATTATTTAGAATAGTCACAACGGCTTTTAGGTTTCTATTTTCCTGTATTTCACTATTTTGGATTTTTGGCAGCAGTTTTCTATATGCGCGGCCACCTTGTGACCATGACAAAACGACGGGATTATTTTCAAATTTTATTGCTGGAAACCCAAGAGAGCAATCATAACCTGATGATATTAAACTACATGAGACACTCTTTCCTCTGTTAGGTACATTAAGCGTTACATCAATAATAGTGTCAGTGGTCTTGTTCTTTATAAACAATTCATTAAGTGTAGTGCTATTTGCGGTGGGTGCAGGAACTGTACTACAGCCGTTTAACAGGCTAAAGGCAAGGTATCCAATGACAATGGCGTAGCGTGCCAAAACTGACCTTCTTTCATTAAAAAATTTATCAATGATGACAGTGTATTGCTATTCTTTGGGTATTTCTAATGTTTTGTGATTCTTAATCCAGATGCTGCACATTTGGTTGTAAATAACTTTGATAGTTTAGCCATTTTTTTAGCGTCCTATGGATAGCTTCTCATTGTTTGTTATCAATACCATACAGAATATGAACCCAATATTGTGTTGTCGCTAATTTATTTCTCGTTAGCAATTATGCTGTAAGTTTTTGTTTTGAATTAACTTGAATTACTTACAACAAACATAGACAATTGTTTTGATGAATAACAACAATGCTAGAGCTGCACTTGGCCATAAGAAATAAAAAACAATCTCCTTTAGATTTAATTCTGATTACTAGTTGGAAAGTAGTAGCTCTTTTCGCATTATTTTTATTCTTAGTGCTTTATGTAATCTTCCCAGCTTTAAATAACCCAGTTATTTCTTCCGTTATAGCGCCTTTAAAGCCTTTCAGTTTAATTGTTATTGGTGTGTTAATGTTAATTTCAATAATCAAGCTTTCTTTTCAAGTTTACCTTGGAAAAAAAGCTAAAAAGTATTCTCAAAATAACTTAGAACAGAATGCCGAATCACCATTTTCTAAAACAACGTTAAGTGAATTTTTACAGCGACCTACTAACTGGTCTTTAATAATGCTACAAGAAATTGAATGGAAAAGATTTGAAGACTTATCAATGGCTTATTATTTAGAAAAAGGAGTGCTTGCTAAAGCCACTTCATTAGGGGTGGATGGTGGAATTAATATTAAGCTATATCAAGATGGTGCTGAGAACCCCACCTCGCTAGTCCAATGCAAAGCTTGGAGTGCTAAGCAAGTTGGCATTAAAGAAATTCGAGCGTTTCTTGGTGTGCTAACGCATGAGAAAATAGCTAAAGGCTTTTTTATGATATCAGGTGAATTTACAAATGATGCTAAAGAAATAGCCAAGGCAAATAAAATTAATCTTATCAATGGTGAGATGTTTCTGTTCATGATCATGCGATTGCCAGAAGTATCACAAAATAAGCTTTTTGAGTTAGCAATTGCTGGCGATTATAAAACACCTTCTTGCTCGGTATGTGGCATAAAAATGGTTAATAGAAGAGGCAAACGCGGCGTATTTTGGGGATGTGTAAATTATCCAAAATGTCGTCAGAAAATAGCAATATAAAGAACAAATGAATACTTCCATTTATTTTGATTGTTGTTACAATAATCAAATGGAGAATAATAACCGTGGTGGTAAACGTATTAACGCAGGACGCAAAGAGGGCACTGGTAAGTTCGGTGAGCCTACATCAGTCATGAGAGTGCCAGCCAGCCAAAAGAATGTTATCGTAGATTTTTTAGATCGCTATCAACATAAGCAACACACTCAAGCCCAAGATAATATTGATTCATTTGAATACCCATCGTTAAATACGGCTAAAGTCGCACTACCTTTATTTAGTTCTAAAGTGTGTGCGGGCTTTCCTAGTCCAGCCGATGATCATGTAGAGAAGCGCCTAGATGTCAGTGAGTATTTGATTGAACAGGCTGATGCAACTTTCTTTGCAACCATTGTGGGTGACTCTATGCGCGATGCTGGCTTAGTTGCTGGAGATAAGGCAGTCGTTAACAGAGCTAAACAAGCGTCTGTTGGCAATATTGTCTTAGCTATTGTTGATGGAGGGTTTACGATTAAAACGCTTGGTAAAAATAAGCAAGGGTTGCCAAGATTAATTCCTGCGAACCCTGATTACCCAATTATTGAAATTAAAGAAGACATGCAGTTTGAAATTTGGGGGGTAGTGACAGGCTCATTCAGACGCTTTAAGTAGTCACAAAAAACCTAGCTTAAAGCTAGGTTTTTTTGCTGTTAAGTAGCAAGGGAGGAATGCTACTTATTCATAATATTTTTACTTGTTCATGACATACATAGTCACTTCAAAGCCAAAACGCATTTCTGTAGCTGCTGGTGTTGTCCACATAATAATTCT
>CAZJUK010000109.1:0-6366 GCA_964549145.1 uncultured Methylophilaceae bacterium | reverse complement strand
AAATACAAAAAAAAATACGTGCACTTGAGACAGCAATAGATAAAGAAGGTGTTGTATTAAGTGCTACTGAAAGAAGAACTAAAGAACGTGAGATCACCAGCTTAAAAACAGAATTTCGCAGAAAACAACTCGAATTACGTGAAGATATTAATTTACGTAAAAATGAAGAGCTTTCCTCACTGCAGGATCGTATTAATGAAGCTGTAAGAACGGTTTCTATAGCTGAAAAATTTGATTTAGTAGTCTATGGTGGTGTTGCTTATGCCAGTAAGAAAATAGATATTACTGACAAAGTTCTATCCCATCTGGGTAAAAAATAATGCTTATGGATCGTCTAAATGCGCACAAGCTTTTCGCTTAAGAGTTTTGTTGAAAAACTAGGCGGGGAAACATCTGGCAATCCTAATGTTGAAATTACTAAAGTAGGCTCATTGGCGTTAGCCGACAGCAATGCCATTAGTTTCTTTATTGATACAAAATATACTGCTCAATTGGATAAGACTGAAGCATGTGCAGTTATATTGAAACCTGAACATGCAAACCTAACTGCAATACCCAAAATAATTACTGACAATCCTTATGCGTATTTTGCTAAAGTATCATCATTGCTTAATCCAGTTGATATTAGATTGTCAGGGTGCCATCACAGTAGTGTCGTAGATGCTTCATGTAAAATTCCAGTAAGTTGTAGCATAGGTCCAAATGTAGTCATTGAGGCTGGTGCCACACTAGGCGAATATGTGGTTATTGGTTCAGGTACTGTTGTAGAGAAAAATGTTGAGATTGGTGATCACACTGTATTAGAATCAAATGTCACGATTAAACATGGCATAACGATTGGCCAACATTGCCATCTATTCTCTGGGTGTGTAATTGGTAGCGATGGGTTCGGATATGCTGAAAAAAGGAACAATAATGCCATAAAGCAATGGCTTAAAATCCCACAAGTCGGCAGTGTTGTTATCCAGAATCATGTAGATATTGGAGCAAATACAGCGATTGACCGCGGCGCAATAGACGACACGATTATAGGAGAGGGTGTTAAAATTGATAACCAAGTTCAAATAGCGCACAACTGTATTATTGGCGAACATACGGTTATCGCGGGTTGTGTGGGTATAGCCGGTAGTGCACTTATTGGCAAACACTGTAAAATTGGTGGCGCGGCTAATATTTTAGGTCATTTGAAAGTTGTTGATAATGTCACAATATCTCCAGGTTCAATGATTACACGATCAATTAAAAAAGAAGGTACTTACACTGCAATAATGCCTTTTCAAGAACATAATCAATGGCTAAAAGCTGCGGCAAATATTCGCCATTTAAGCCAACTGAGTGAAAAAATAAAAGCGCTAGAAAAAATTATTCACCAACAATCTAAATATTAAAAGATTCTAGAAAGCGTTATATGACAGACATCATAGATACAAGCATGAATATCAACGAAATTTTGGATCATCTGCCACATCGTTACCCATTTGTGCTGATTGACAGAGTGATTTCTATGGAAGTCGGCAAAAATATTACAGCATTAAAAAATGTTACGGTTAATGAGCCTTTTTTCCCTGGACACTTTCCGTATCACCCTGTGATGCCTGGTGTGCTTATTGTCGAAGCCATGGCACAAGCAGCAGCAATTTTATCCTTTAAAACAATGGGTATTAAACCTACGGAAGACTCTGTATATTACTTTGCAGGTATTGATAGTGCACGTTTTAAAAAGCCAGTATCCCCAGGTGATCAGATTATATTAGACGTCAAAATCATCCGTATTTTAAAAGTAATATGGAAATATAAAGGGGTGGCAAGAGTGGATGGTAAGGTAGTTGCAGAAGCTGGAATGATGTGCATTCTTAAAGAAATATAATATATCAATATAATCAAATAGTTAAGATATACTTATAAAGTAAAATATGGATAATAAAACCAACTATACTTCATTAACTGTATCTAAAGCGCAAAAAGATAGTGCTGTCAAAGTTGGCGTATACTCAACCGCTGAGGTCAATGTGAGGATCGATACAAATCCAGGTATTAGTAGTCATACTGCGATCAAATTTCCTTCCATAAATCGCAAAAGCTACTATTTAGATAAAACAGAACTGTTATCATACTTTCCGTCTGCTCCACATCACGGAACTATTCGTTAATTAATCCATATGCCAAAAATTGCAATTGTTGCGGGTGAGCCCTCTGGTGATTTACTTGGTGCACACTTAATTCAAGCTCTAAATGCTAGACAAAGGGATTTAACTTTCTTTGGTATTGCCGGTCCAAAAATGATGTCAGCTGGCGCTAAAACTTTATACCCTATGGAGCAACTTTCTGTACGTGGGTACTTAGAAGTAATCAAACATCTGTATGGTTTACTTAAACTGCGTAAAAATTTACTTAAACAGATATTAGAACAAAAGCCTGATGTATTCATCGGAATTGATGCGCCTGATTTTAATTTTTGGCTCGAAAATAAACTTAAAATGCATGGTATACCCACTATTCATTATGTCAGCCCATCCATTTGGGCTTGGCGAGGCGGGCGCATTCACAAAATAAAACGTGCAGTCACGCATATGCTGGCTTTATTTCCTTTTGAACCGGAATTATATGATGCGGTTAACTTACCTGTTACTTATGTAGGTCACCCACTTGCTGATGAAATTCCTATTAACCCAAGCAAAGAACAAGCGCGTGATGTGCTTAACTTAAAACAAGATGATTTTATTATTGCCATGCTACCTGGTAGTCGCCTATCAGAAGTTGATCAGCATGCTGAGCTCTTAGTGAAAACTGCACAAGCAATCGCAGAGAAAAGACCGAATGCATTATTTCTTGTTCCATTAATTACAAGAGAAACACGTAAAATATTTGAGATTGCGATAGAAAAGCATGTGCACGAGCCGCTAAATTTAAAGCTTTTGTTTGGCCACTCACTTGATGCAATGCAAGCTAGTGATGCCGTGATAGTAGCTTCGGGTACTGCTACATTAGAAGCTGCTTTATTGAAGCGTCCAATGGTTATTACTTATCGCATGTCGCAACTAAGCTGGTATATGTTGAAATCCATGAATTATTTACCATACGTCGGCTTGCCTAATATTCTAGCTGGTAAGTTTTTAGTACCAGAGCTTTTACAGAAAGAGGCCACACCAAGTAATATATCCGAAACAATTCTGACTATATTAGGTGATGCTGACCAACTTAAAACAATGCGACTAGCGTTTACTGAAATACATCAATCTTTACGACAAGACTCTGCAAATAAGTCAGCTGATGTCGTCTTAACATATTTATCTAACTAGTTATTAGCATGAGACAGTTAATTTGTGGTGTTGATGAAGCTGGACGAGGGCCGCTTGCTGGTGATGTATTTGCAGCTGCAGTAATTCTGAATCCCAACCATCCTATATTAGGTTTGGTAGATTCCAAAAAACTATCAGAAAAAAAACGTTACCTGCTTGCTACCCAAATAAAGCAGCACGCATTGGCATGGGCCATTGCAACAAGTAGCGTAGAAGAGATTGATGCGATCAATATACTTCAAGCAAGTTTGCTGGCAATGAAACGTGCAATTGAAACAATGCAAAGCAAGTTTTCAGTAGAATTAATTTCAACGGTTATTTCGGTGCAAGTTGACGGGAATAAGTGCCCTAAGATTACTTTGCCTTGTGAAGCGATTATCAAAGGAGATAGTAAAGTACAAGAAATTTCTGCTGCTTCAATTTTAGCCAAAACAGCAAGAGATGCAAATTTATATCAATTAGATAAGCAATATCCTCAATATGGTTTTGCACAGCATAAGGGTTACCCAACGAAAGTACATATGGCTTCATTGCAGCAACACGGCCCATCGCCAGTTCATCGACGTAGTTATGGGCCGGTAAAGAAATTATTACTCAATAAATTAAACCTCGAAATCTAATTAAGCAGCAAGTATTAAAAACACTGTTGGTTTTTTGTGTATATCTGGCAATTCACTTTGTTTCCAGTCTTTTATTCGCTTCGTCACAATATACTCATTATCTAAACTCACATTACATGCAATACATAGTTGTGTTTCACCGCTGCAGTTACTCAAAATGTCTTTCAGCATGTGTTGATTACGATAAGGCGTTTCTATAAACAGTTGAGTTGTGTTGTGTATTTTTGACTCTTTTTCTAGCGATATTAACCGGTTGATACGTGCCGTTTTATCGCTTGGAATATAACCTAAAAATGTAAAACGTTGGCCATTTAGGCCGCTAGCCATCAGGCTAAGTAAAATAGAGGAAGGGCCTACTAAAGGTGCAACACGAATCCCTTTTTGATGCGCTAGCAAAGCCAGTTTGGCGCCAGGGTCAGCTATACCAGGGCAACCCGCTTCACTCATCAGTCCTATATCTTTGCCCGAATGAAGGGAATGCAATAGTGCTGGCAACTCTTTGTCTGTCGTACGTTGATTAAGTGTTTTAAAAACAATGTCACGTATGGATTTTTTGTGCTTAATTACACCCAAGAAATGTCGTGCAGTTTTTTCATTTTCTACAATAAACTCATCTAACTTTTGCGCAATGCTGATCACATCAGAAGGAATTACTTGGCTGATATTATCAGCACCCATAGTGACAGGTATGAAGTATAGGGTGCCGTGTTTATTTGCCATTATATAGTTTCTTTAGTACTTAACAATTGCACGGTAAGTTAGTTTTGTTTTTCCTTCAGCAGGTATTTTAATTTTCCACTGTGCAGTATGGCTATCTACTTTTGAATGTAATGTACTTTCTGAAAGAATTTCCCAATCACCACCTATAGGCTCTTGCACTATTACAGTGACTGGTGTGCTCTTTGCATTTTTAAGCAAAATCTCAAATGCTGTTTTATATTCCCGATTTGATACTTTCTTAAAATCTGTTTGTTTTTTATCCGCTGTAACATCAAAAGAGTTACCTAGCTTCAAACGTACTTTTTCATTTTTAGGTGTGTGATCAATACGATCCTCACCTACGAACTGTGCATTACCCTGACTATCCTTTTTGTACACCCGCACCACACCTTTAGGTAGCGGCATGCCTAGCTGCGAAGCTTCTTTATTATCAAATTCAATATAAACACCTACTTTCATTTTTGTGCCAATTTGACCATATTGGCCACGATAGTAATGTTGCGCACCTTGCAGAACTAATTCTTTCATTACAGGTATTTTAATAGCTGAAAGTAAGGCGACTTGTTTGGTTTGGTTTTCTTTTATGGTCGTTGGACGCTTTAAACTATATAAGTGAAACTCTAATAAACCCTCTTGCGCCATTGGTGCTGCCGCTGCATCCATTACCATCTCGCTTCTCATCCCTTTCATATTAGAGCGGCTAGACCGACGACTAACACGGTTAACGTCACCTGCAACTAATTGAAGTTTTGCATTGTTATAGCTTGCACCACTCATATTTTTAAGTGTTACCCAGCCAGACAAGTCTAACTGATCCTTTTTGTCATTTAATTCGGCAACGTAATCAGCTGCCCAGCCTAAACCGCTTGTCAAATAACTTAATTCTACCGTTTGGTTTTGTACACCCTTATTGTTTAGATGAGTTATTAAGGTAGGACGGTCACGTAAGTTATCGGGCACGTCGTCGTAGACAATCCTACCCGGCACACCTGTTTCTATACGATTACCTATTTTAAGTACTATGCCATTATTGGCTGATAGCACTTCTGCTTTTTCTGAACTCTCTTGACCTGTTGCAGGGTTTGTTTTGATGACAGTGACTGTTTTTCCAACAAACTTTTCTAACATTTTCTTTGGTGAAAGCAAGTCGTAATCAAAATTTTGTTCTAAAAGAGCAAGGCTACCAGGTGCATTAATACTGCGTAAAAGCGCAGTTTCTGGACGAATTTTTGCACTTACATCACGTAAAGCGACTACATTCAACCCTTTATTTAGTTTTACTGTACGTGTGTCTTTAACTAATGCTAGGTCACCATTGTAAATTGTTACAGCGACACTTTTTTGATCAGCTAAGGTGCTCCGAGTTTCTACAATTTGATCCGTAGCAATGGCTATTGATGACAGGGTGGAAACAAAGGTTAATACAACTAGTGATGTTATAGCACGGCGTTTAAGCATATTTCCTCCAATTTTTTGATGTATCAAATAATGATGAATGTTAATTTAAACGAATGCACTTATATTACGTTGACGTCTTCATTTTCTAGCATATTAATTAGTTTGATTAGTGGTAATCCAATTAGTGCGTTTGGGTCTTCACCGACCATACTTTCCATTAGAGCAATGCCTAACCCTTCAGACTTAGCGCTGCCAGCACAATGATACGGCTGTTCTTTCGTTAAATATCGTTCAATTTGCATATCACTGAGTGTTTTAAACTTAACAAC
>CAZJUK010000108.1:0-6461 GCA_964549145.1 uncultured Methylophilaceae bacterium | reverse complement strand
CATTTTGCGCCGCTATAACCAATACTTTTGCTTTAATATTTTTCACTCTCGACAATGAATCATATTGATCTTTTAAAAGTAATTTTACTGGGAATAACGCATATTTTTCTTTTGCAACGTTTAGTATACTGTCATATGGTGTTATAAGAACTACGTTTTTAAAAAGTCGGTTAGCTGCTAGGTACGTAGCTACTCCTGAACCAAGACTTCTCCCTGCTACTGAGATATGGGAGTGAAGTGTTTTGAATTGATCATATAACGTTAATGCATCAAAATAAATTCCAGATTCTGTAGGTTTTCCGCTACTGCCACCATAGCCTCGATAATTGACAAGATAAATTGTTATGTCCGAGAAAGAAGATGAAAAATCTTCTGCGTTGGAAACTACTGCCTCGCCATTTCCACCAAAGTATATTAAAGCTTTACTTTTTCCTTTATTGAGCACAATAACTTCAATAGACTCGCCTTGACTTGAAACGACCATTCTTTCAAAGGGGTGAGGGCGTTTTTCACTCGGGAAGTATAAGAAAGATCTCTGGAATACATAGAGCATTCCTGCAATAGCTACATAACAGAATAGAGCTATAAAGACTAGGCTTAAAATTATTTTTAGCATACTGACATTTAAATAAATAGGCTAACTCTTAACGTGAATCACTTGATGCGATTAAAAGCTAAGTTAAATAATACTAACTTTGTTTCGCTTTAAACCGCTGTATCGCCAGTTTCGCCAGTACGAATACGAAGCACATGCTCCACATTGGTTACAAATATTTTACCGTCACCAATTTTTCCAGTATGAGCAGACTTTACAATAGCATCGACTGCAGAATCAACCATTTCATCTGCCACAACGAGTTCAATTTTAATTTTAGGTAGAAAATCTACAACATACTCTGCACCACGATATAGCTCTGTATGTCCTTTTTGACGACCAAAACCTTTGACTTCGCTTGCCGTCATACCATTAATACCAATGTCAGAGAGCGCTTCTCGTACTTCATCTAGTTTGAACGGTTTTATAACAGCATCTATTTTTTTCATGTTCGCTCCCTTATTGGATTAATGCTTATGATTGTACTAAATATTGTAGTTTAGTTAAATACTAACTTACAAGTAATTGGATAACGCCTATCTTTACCAAAGCCTCTTTCGGTAATCCTGATGCCGATAGGGGATTGACGACGTTTATATTCATTTCTATCAATTAAAGTTGTAACACTATTAACATCTTTTTCATTAAAACCCATATTGATAATACGTTTTCTACCATAATCATCCTCAACATACGCTTGCATAATAGCGTCTAGAATTTCGTAAGGCGGCAAACTGTCTTGGTCGGTTTGGTCCGAACGTAGCTCAGCACTCGGCGCTCTGGTAATAATACGTTCTGGGATAACATAAGAAATATTGTTGCGATAATTTGCGAGTTGATAAACTAGTGTTTTAGGGACGTCTTTTAAGAGTGAAAAACCACCCGCCATATCGCCGTATAAAGTACTATATCCAACTGCCATTTCGGACTTGTTCCCTGTGGTGAGTACGATGCAGCCAAATTTATTAGAGATAGCCATTAATAACATGCCACGAATACGCGCTTGTAAGTTCTCTTCAGTAGTATCTTCCGTTGTGCCAATAAATTCATCAGAAAGTGCGCTTTCAAATTCTTCAAACAATGATGTAATGGGAATGGCGCTATTTTTAACACCGACTAATTCTGCCATTTCAGTTGCATCATTGACGCTCATATCAGTAGTATATTGTGATGACATCATCACCACTTTTACGCGTTCGGCACCAAGCGCATCCACTGCAATGGCTAGAGTGAGTGCGGAGTCTATCCCGCCTGAGAGGCCAAGCACAACGCCAGGAAAGCCATTTTTGTTCACATAGTCAGCTAACCCAAGTTTTAGTGCTTGATAAACTGCAGCTTCAATAATTGGTTTTGCTGTTACGTTAGTGCAAACTGGCTGCTTGTTTTCTATAGAAACAAAACTTAAGCTTTCTTCAAACCAAGGTAGCTGCTGGGTAATCTCGCCTTTGTTGTTGGTGACGAATGATGCACCATCAAAAACAAGCTCATCTTGCCCGCCGACTAAGTTAGTATAAATAATAGGCAAACCTGTTTCAGCAGCACGGTCTGCAATAATGTTATAGCGTGTTTCTAGTTTATCCAAATGATATGGAGAAGCATTGAGCGTGAGTAAAAACTCTGCCCCTGCTTCGACTGCTTTTTGTGCAGGTCCTGTTTCCCATCCATCAGCACAAATTAATATGCCAAATTTAGTACCTCTATGTGAAAATACTAATGGTTTTTCACCTTTAGAAAAATATCGTTGCTCATCAAACACACTGTAATTTGGCAAGACATGCTTATGGTATGTGGCTTTGACTTTGCCGTTTTCAATAATAGATGCCGCATTAAATAATTGATTGTTTTCCTGGTGTGGATGGCCAACAATGAGCGTAATGTTGGGAAGGTGTTCGCAAAGATAGGCAAGAGTGTTTTCGCAGGTGCGATTGAAATCGTTACGAAACAACAAGTCTTCGGGCGGGTAGCCGCAAAGCCCAAGTTCTGGCGTTATTATTAAACTGGCACCAGCGCCATGTGCTTGCATAGCGTAATCTATTATTTTGTTCGCATTTGCCTTAATATCACCAACTAAAGCATTCATTTGAGCAACTGCAATTTTCATTACTTAATATTTTCCGCCTGCATCTTTAATTAATTTGATAATTTCAGGGTTCCCTTTTTTAAGAGCATAAACATAGGCGTTTAATCCATATTTATCACGTGCTTTCACCTTGGCTGTATTATCTAGTAATAATTGCACCATTTTCAAATCATCAGTATCAATTGCTAATTGCAATATTGGCGTACCTTGTGAGTCCTTATGGTTAACATCTGCACCTTTTGCTAACAGCACTCTTGTAGTATCTATTTGTGACTTTTTGACACTCCAAGTTAATGCTGTCCATTCAGAATTGTCTTCTTCATTTGGGTTGCTACCACTGTTAAGTAACAATTCTGTCGCTTCAGCATTGCCTTGGCGTGCTGCATACATCAACGCTGTCGCACCTAAACGGTCTTTGCTATTGATTTCCGCACCAACCTTTATAAGTGATTTGATTGTGAGTATGTCGCCACTATTTGCTGCATACATGAGAGGTGTTTTGTCATCAACTGTGCGTATATTTGGGTCAATGCCATACTCGAGCATAAATTTCACGGGCACGTGTAATCCTTCACTAGAAGCTATACCAAAAGCACTCCATCCATTTGGGTCACGTATTTTAGGGTCAGCGCCATTTTTTAATAATATCTTGACTGTTTCTACGTGATTTTTTTTGACAGCAAACATTAGCGCTGTCCAGCCTTCATTATCAATCCCGTTAACGTTAGCACCTTTGCTAATCAATAGACCAGCAATTTCTGTTTGGTTTTTCCGTGCGGCATACATTAGCGCAGTAATTCCATCATTATCTTTTGTGTCAGGGTTTACGCCACTATTTAGTATGGTTTCAACAGTTTGTAGTTCCCCTTTTGATGAGGCTGTTAATAAATATGCGATGTCTTCAGCCAAACTAAATTGACTGAATATACTAAGGATAAGTACTAATAAAATAGTGTATTTTTTCAATAGACTGCCTAAGCTATGGTGATACATAGTTTATTTTTCTTCAGCGTTAATTGCTTGCAAAACAGCTTCACCTAAGGTTGCAGGAGAATTAGCCATGACTGCGCCCGCACCTTTCAGCGCAGTAATCTTGTCTTCAGCACGCCCATTACCACCAGAAATAATTGCGCCAGCATGGCCCATGCGCTTGCCTTTAGGTGCTGTAAGCCCTGCGATATAAGCGGCGACAGGCTTAGTGACATGATGTTTAATAAAATCTGCTGCAGCTTCTTCGTCACCACCGCCAATTTCGCCTACCATGATAATGGCTTCTGTTTCTGGATCCGCCTCAAACATAGTTAAGCATTCAATAAAGTTCAACCCTTTGACCGGGTCACCACCAATGCCTACGCAAGTGGTTTGACCAAGCCCAAGTGCAGTTGTTTGATGGACTGCTTCATACGTAAGTGTGCCCGAGCGTGAAACTACGCCAACTTTGCCACGCAAATGAATACTACCTGGCATAATACCTATTTTGCACTCATCAGGTGTAATGACACCCGGACAGTTGGGGCCAATCAGTTTAGTTCCATTAGCTTCCAAAGCTGATTTAACATTAAGCATGTCTAATACTGGAATGCCTTCTGTAATACATACAATAAGCTCAATGCCGGCATCACTTGCTTCTAAAATAGAGTCTGCCGCGAACGGGGGCGGTACATAGATAACACTTGCATTTGCTTTTGTTTCTTTTACTGCCTCACGCATTGTATTAAATACCGGTAAATTAAGATGTTGCTGACCACCTTTGCCGGGTGTTACACCGCCAACCATTTTTGTACCGTATGCAATGGCTTGCTCGGAATGAAATGACCCTTGCTTACCAGTGAAGCCTTGACAAAGTAAACGTGTGTTTCTATTGACTAGAATACTCATACTGCCGCCTTTACAGCTTGTTCAGCAGCATCTGTTAAGTGCTCAGCTGAGATGATATTTAAACCACTTTCACGTAACATCTTCTTACCTAACTCAACGTTTGTACCTTCAAGGCGGACGACAACAGGAATGGTTATTCCTACGTCTTTTACAGCGGTGATAATGCCTGATGCAATGATATCGCAACGCATAATGCCGCCGAAAATATTTACTAATATGGCTTTAACCTTGGTATCTGCCAGAATGATTTTAAACGCTTTGGCTACTGTTTCAGCAGTTGCACCACCACCTACATCTAAGAAGTTGGCAGGCATTCCTCCGTGCAGTTTAATTAAATCCATTGTAGCCATGGCTAAACCTGCGCCATTGACCATACAACCAATGTTTCCGTTTAGCGTAATGTAATTAAGTCCTGCATGATGGGCGGTAGCTTCTTTTTCATCGTCTTGAGACCAGTCGCGCATTTCTGCTAATGTTTTTTGGCGATATAAAGCGTTGTCGTCTATTGTCATTTTGCAATCTAAAGCGACTAATTGTCCATCAGTCGTCACAATCAATGGGTTTATTTCTAGCAAAGCTAAATCATTTTCTTTAAATAGCTTATATAAGCCTTTTGCCAGCTTAGTAAACGCTCCAATTTGATCACCAATTAGATCTAATGCAAAAGCGATGTTTCTCGCTTGAAAATCAACTAAGCCATTGAGCGGGTCACATACTTCTTGTAATATTTTTTCTGGTTGCTTAGCTGCAATTTCTTCAATATCAATACCGCCGGCACTCGAAGCGACCATTACAATACGTTCTAAACTTCTATCAACCAACATTGATAAATATAACTCACGTGCGATAGGTAATGTTTGTTCAATAAGGACTTGATGCACTGGCTGCCCATCAGGTGCATTTTGATAAGTGACTAAACCTTTGCCTAGTAAACTGTTGGCAGCACTTTGCGCTTCAACTGCTGAAGAGACGAGCTTAACACCACCAGCTTTACCACGCCCGCCAGCATGCACTTGAGCTTTAACCACCCAGGCATGACCTGCAATTTCTTTTGTAGCAGCAGCTGCGGCTTCTTCTGCCTGTACCACTTGCCCAATAGGCACAGTAATGCCATAACGTTGCAGTAGTTGTTTTGATTGATATTCGTGAAGATTCATTTTATTAGTGGGCTGAAGCCTTTTTTTATTCAAACGCTATTTTCGTGCAAAAGTATGCTTGAAGCTATTATAAACGCAAACGAAGTGTAATTATTAGAGGAAGTGTTGATGACGAATGCATCACAAACATATCTAGAGATCACCTACATGCGTTATGCCTATGCATTATTAAGGAGCATTTTAGTGGCGACGAATGGCTTAAGCGCTAATCATAACAGTATTCTTTAGCTTGTTAATGAGTTGATGCTGCATTAAGTATTAAAAAAATCCTCACTAACGCTTGAGTTTTTTTATCAATTTTTAACTATTTCTAGTTAGATATCTTGTTCCCAAGCATTTCCATACACTTTGCCGTTGCGAGATAAAATGAACATTTGGTACATACTCACTAGCCACATATAAGTTGATGCTAAGCTGTATCCAATACCGCCAATAATTGTAAACCAAGCAAAATGCGGGCTGAGTTTAGTCAACCACCAAGACATAATGTCTAAAATCAGGAATGCAAATGGTGTGGCAATCACAATCACTTTTATGAGTTTGGGCACATTAACTGCAAAGCTAAAAACCAAGCCCATTAAGAAGAAAATAAAACTAATCCCAAGTAAATGTATATGTGAAACACGTGTTAACCCGCTAATCGTAGCTCCTGTATTGGTAGCTGAAGCCTTCTTAACTTCTTCGTAGTTTTTAAAATCTGGAATGCCAGGGATTTGGCTGTGACACATGACACAATGTTTAACAAACACTT
>CAZJUK010000107.1:0-6533 GCA_964549145.1 uncultured Methylophilaceae bacterium | reverse complement strand
TGCAAAAATTAATGGGGAAGACCTTAGCGAATTGCCGCAGGATTTATATATCCCACCAGATGCGTTAGAAGTTTACTTAGAATTATTTGAGGGTCCACTAGATTTGTTGCTGTATTTGATTCGAAAGCATAATCTCGACATTTTAGATATCCCTATGGTCAAGCTTACCAAGCAATACATTACTTATGTCGACAAGATGAAAAAGATTAATTTGGAGCTAGCTGCAGATTATTTGTTGATGTCTGCGATGTTGATAGAAATTAAATCGCGTATGTTGCTGCCTAAACCTGCTGAAATTGAAGATGAGGATGATCCGCGTGCTGAACTTGTGCGCCGTTTAATGGAATACGAAACAATTAAATTAGCAGCACAGAACTTAGATGAAATGCCAAAAGTAGGTGAAGAATTTCAGGTTGCTCATGCTTATTATCAGTATATTTCAGAAATCAAACCGCCTGAGGTGAGCTTAGATGATTTAGCTGAAGCGTGGCGTAATGTATTGAAACGTGCACAATTAAACTCCCATCATAAGATTGGGCGTGCACAACTTTCTGTGCGTGAACATATGAGTGGCATTTTGCGAAAATTGCAAGCTGAGGGTATGTGTGAATTCTCGCAATTATTTGATTTAAAGATTGAAGGTTTGCCTAAGCTAGTGGTTAACTTTTTAGCAATTTTAGAATTAGCTAAAGAAGGCTTGGTTCGAATTACTCAGCAAGCTGCTTTTTCAACCATTTACTTACAAGTGAATGCAGGCGATGTTTAGATGGATTTTAATTTAGCCAGATGCAACTCAGACACTTTCTATTTGGAAATATAAAACCATGAAAGAGCCTGAAAACATAACAGAAATGAAACAAGTGTTAGAAGCTGCTTTGCTCACTGCCGGCGTGCCGCTTAACTTGGATGAGATGTTAAAGCTTTTCTCTGGGCGTATGGAGCGTTCAACTCTTAGAATGTTGTTAGATGAGTTAAAACAAGAATGGACAGATAAGACGCTAGAGTTAGTGCAAGTGGCAAGCGGTTATCGCTTTCAAGCAAAACAAGAGTTGAGTGCATTTATCGCACGATTAAGTCCAGAAAGACAGCCCAAATATTCACGTGCAGTCATGGAAACGCTAGCGATTATTGCCTATCGTCAGCCAGTGACGCGCGGCGATATTGAACAGATTCGTGGTGTTGCTGTGAATCAAAATATTATGCGCCAGCTATTAGAGCGTGATTGGGTTGATATAGTTGGTCAACGGGAGGTGCCTGGCAGACCTTCTTTATATGCTACGACTAAGCATTTTTTAGATGATCTAAATTTACGCTCATTAACAGAGCTGCCTGCAATTGAGGACTTTGTGCAAAATGGAAATCCTCTGGAGAGTTAATCTGATTAGTCGTTACAACTAGAGCATCTAAATAGTGTATCCAATTTTTTAAATTATTAATTTAATTGATAAAATTAATAACATCCTAACGGATTGACACTATCTACTGTAAAATCACAGCCTTACCCTCATTGTTATCTAACGATTAGTCCAAAGCATGGCCCGACCCTTTAAAAAACAAGCAGATCAAAAAACTATAGAACAGAAACCAAGTGCAGAGGGTGAAACCACTGCGGCTAGAGGTGATGCACAACGCTTACATAAAATGTTGGCACTGGCTGGCGTTGGATCAAGACGCGAGATGGAGAAGTTAATAGAGAGCGGGCGCGTTACCGTGAATGGTCAGGTAGCGGTGCTTGGCGCAGCAGTTTTGCAACAAGATGTGGTGCGTGTCGATAGCAAACCTGTGCATTTATCTTTTCAAGCTGAAATGCCACAGGTGCTTATCTACCATAAGCCAGAAGGTGAAATTGTTAGTGCTGCTGACCCAGAGGGTAGAGCCAGTGTGTTTGATAAGTTGCCGCGCATAAAAGGTGCTAAATGGATTTCTGTTGGCCGTCTGGATATTAATACTTCAGGCTTATTGATTTTCACAACATCGGGCGATTTAGCCAATTATTTTATGCACCCACGTTACGAAGTGGAGCGTGAATATGCTGTCCGAATATTTGGTGAGTTGACCGAAGGCCAGATGTTGCAATTGACGCAAGGTATTGAACTTGAAGATGGTCCTGCGGCATTTGATATGATTGCGCCAAATGGTGGTGAGGGCGCAAATCATTGGTATCAGGTCGTACTAAAAGAAGGGCGAAATCGTGAAGTGCGCCGTTTGTTTGAGGCCTTTCAGATGCCTGTCAGCCGTTTGATGCGCGTACGATTTGGTCCAATTAATTTACCGTCACGTGTAAAGCGCGGGCAAATGCTGAAATTTGAAGATAAAGAAGTGTTGGGTTTGTTGGAATGGGCTGGTTTAGAAAAGCCACAAACACCTATGCGCCAATTAAATCAGCGTGAAAAAGATAAAAGAACAGCGACATTCACGCCCAAAGAACGTAAGCGGCGCGGTACTGTGTTAGCACACCCGCCGCGGCAAGGTGCTGGCCAGGAAGATGGTAAGCTATTAGATGGAAATATTGAAAAACGTGGGAAACGTAAACCAGGTAAAACGACACTAGGCAAAACAGTGATCGCTAGAAGAGTGCATAAAAATCGTCGGATCCGCCAAGATAGCGATGTTAAAAATAAAAAGTAGTTACATAAAGCGTAGTGGTATTAAAGACTAATGTGATGTTAACTGCTCTTTAGTTAGCAAAAACACATACTCATTACCTGCGGCAACTTCGAGCCAGGTAAATGCAATGTCTGGGTAAGCTGCAAGCAACGCATCTCTGTTATGTCCAATTTCAACTACTAGCAAGCCACCATCATTTAAGTAATTTGCCGCCTCTTTCAAAATGGTATGTGTATGATCTAAGCCTGCAGTGCCGCTACCTAGAGCGAGTTGTGGTTCATTGCGATATTCATTGGGTAGTTGCTGCATTGCAATCTCATCCACATAGGGTGGGTTGCTAATAATTAAATCATAACTTTTGCCAGTTAATGCGCTAAACATATTCGATTGTATGGCAGTGATTCGTGATTCCAAATCATAATCAACGATGTTGATATTGCTCACCTCAATGGCATCGGTTGAGATATCAATGATATCAATTGCGGAATTTGGGAATGCATGCGCAAGTAATATGCCTAAACAGCCACTACCTGTGCATAGGTCAGCTGCACTTCCTATTATTTCAGGGTTTTCAACCCAAGGGCTAAGTTGCTCCAAAAGTAATTCAGCGATAAATGAACGCGGCACGATGACTCGTTCATCAACATAAAACTTATAGTCAAATAACCAAGCTTCATGTAATAAATAAGCAGTTGGTATCCGCTTGAAAATACGTTGTTCAACTAAGTCGCTCAGGTGTTTACATTCAGCCTTGCTGAGTTTGGCGTCTAAAAATTTGTCTAATGACGCTAATGGTAGATGCAAGCCACCCATGATTAACCAAACGGCTTCATCGTAGCTATTATCTGTGCCGTGTCCAAAAAATACTTGATTCTTTTCAAACTGGCTGACAGCGAATCGTAGCCAATCGCGAATTGTGATGAAGTTGTTTGTTAAGTCTAATTGCATTATTTAATTAATAATTCCATTGTCCGTTTATAGGTTTCTTTAAGTGGTTCGATAGCGGCAACACCAACACATTCGTTTAATTTGTGAATAGTTTTATTGAGCGGACCAAACTCAATCACTTCCTTAGCAATGTTTGTAATGAAGCGGCCATCAGACGTGCCCCCTGTTGTAGAAAGCTCTGGCGTGACTTTATAACTTGCTTGAATTGCCTTTGTGATCGCTTCTGACAACGCACCTTTGGGTGTGATAAAGCTCTGGTTATGTTCCCAGAGCAAATCGTAATCCAGCGCGTGCCTATCTAAAATGGCATGCACACGCTCTTTTAAGTTAGCTTCTGTACTACCCGAACCATCGACCTCGGGGCAGTAGCGAAAGTTAAACACAATTTTCACTTCACCTGGCACGACATTCGTTGCGCCAGTGCCGCCATTCATATTGCTAATTTGCCAGCTAGTCGGCGGGAAATATTCATTTCCTTGGTCCCACTCTGCTTCAACCATATCTTTAATTGCAGGCGCCACTAGATGAATAGGGTTTTTGACCAAATGCGGATAAGCAATGTGCCCTTGAATGCCTTTTATCGTTAGGTTGCAACCTAAAGAGCCACGGCGACCATTTTTAATCATGTCACCGACGACTTTATTGCTGGTGGGCTCACCAACGATACAATAATCGAAGTGTTCGCCACGTTTTTTTAATGCTTCAACGACTTTAACTGTACCGTTAATTGCAATGCCTTCTTCATCTGAAGTGATTAGTAAGCCAATAGAGCCAGTATGATCTGGATTTTCAGCTACAAATTCTTCTATACTGGTGATAAATGCAGCCAATGAGGTTTTCATATCAGCTGCGCCGCGTGCGTATAGCATGCCATCCTTAATGGTTGGCTCAAATGGGGGCGTATGCCATTTATCAAGCGGGCCAGTAGGCACTACGTCAGTATGTCCTGCAAATACGATCAATGGTGAGGCTGTGCCGCGACGCGCATAAAAATTATCTACATCACCAAAACGCATGCGCTCGACCATAAAGCCTAGCGGGGCTAGGCGAGAAATCATCAACTCCTGACAGCCAGCGTCTTCAGGCGTATTAGATTGCCTTTTTAATAATTCAAGAGTGAGTTCAAATGTGGCCGATTTCGGGTTGGTCATTGTATCTATTCTTAAGTTATGCTGCGTTGAGTTATACAGTTTCGTCTGGAAAATTTATTTAAGTAGCACTTGGTAGACTGTTTCGTCAAAACCTAAACAGATTATTTCAGTATTTTTGACAAGAATAGGGCGTTTGATCACAGATGTTTTCTCATGCATTAATGCAACTACAGCAGCGTTATCTGTAATGCTTTCTTTAACTTCGTCAGGTAAATTACGCCAAGTCATCCCTGCACGGTTTACTAATTTCTGCCAAGGCTGCTGGGTTAGCCAGTGGTTTATTGTTGTTGCATCAATCCCTACCTTTTTATAATCATGAAAGTCATATTCAATATGATGCTCGTCTAGCCAGTTTCGCGCTTTTTTCACTGTACTGCAATTGGAAATGCCATAAAGTTTCATTGTGTTTACATGGGGTTAATTATCAAAGTAAATGCTATTTTAACATCGGCCTGTGTTTACGGTGAATTTAGAATTATTACTATATTTTATAGGTCAGAGTTTAAACGTTAGGTTTTATCTGATAAATAGTGGCTTTAGGTTTATCTGTATATTTAAAATCTATGGGTAATTGTTTGGCTTTTAGGTTGTTGTAAAAAGCTAATAAATCCACACTATTTAAAGGCTTAGAGAATAGATATCCTTGCATATAGTCACAACCTAATAACACTAAGAAATCACTTTGTAGCTCTTCCTCTACACCTTCAGCAACTACTTTAAAACCAAGGGCATGCGCTAATTTTATTAATGCATCCACGAGCGACCGAGCCGCTTCTTCCTTATGCAGTTTTACAATGAAAGATCGATCAATTTTCACTTCGTTAACTTTTAGTTCTTGTAAATAAGGCAAGCTAATTGGTTGCACACCAAAGTCATCTAACACTACGTTTATGTCTGCAGCAGCAAATTCATCTAATAATTTTTTGAACTGATCTTGATTACTAATAGCTAAAGTTTCTTTTATTTCGAAGGCAAGGTTGCTAGGTGTTAAGTCGTAAAACTTAATTGATTTAAGTATATCTTTTACTAGTTGATGGTTAGTAAATTGTTGAATTGATAAATTAATTGAAATATTAAAATTAATACCTTGTTTTTTTGCATTGGCAATCATGCTGCAACATTCGTCAAGCACCCAATTATTGATTTCATAAATTAAGCCGAAATGTTCGGCTGCAGCTAAAAATTTATCAGGGAGTATTTCACCTTTGGTTGGGTGTATCCAGCGAATCAATGCCTCTGCACCTACCATTGTATTATTTTTAGCATCTATTTTTGGCAGATAATGTAGTTTAAAATCTCTATTTTTAATCGCAACTCTAAGGTCTTGGTGCATTTCCAACATAAGGCCGGACGCTGATTCAATCTCTTTATCGTAAAGTTTGAATTGGTTTTTGCCATCTTCTTTTGCTTTATACATAGCCGCATCAGCGCAAGCGAGTAATTTAACTAGGTCATCATTCTTCTGATAAGTGGCAATACCAATAGAACAAGAAATATCAATTCTGACATTATCAATATAAAATGATTTTTTGATTGATTCGATGATTCTATTAGCTATGGGTAGCGTATCTTTTTCAGATTCAATTTGCTCGATAATCGCAATAAATTCATCGCCACCAATACGAGCAACATAATCACAACCACGCACAGCTGTAATCAGCCGAGATGCAGTTTCTTCAAGTACATGATCACCTACTCGATGGCCATAGTGATCATTAATGGGTTTGAAATGATCTAAATCAATAAAAGCAATTGCAAAAGTTCTATTAGAGTTTGTACAACGTTTTACCGCGTCCTCAATCGCAATTTCAAATGCTCTGCGATTAG
>CAZJUK010000106.1:0-6581 GCA_964549145.1 uncultured Methylophilaceae bacterium | reverse complement strand
GCCTTTCTATTTCATGCGCCAACACATTTAACAGCACTTCAGAATCTGATGTAGTGTTGATATGCCGTAAATCTTGTCGGAATATTTCTGATATTAATTGTTCGGAATTTGTTAAGTTACCGTTATGGCCCAACACAATACCAAATGGAGAGTTCACATAGAAAGGCTGCGCTTCTGCTGCGCTCGATGAACCTGCCGTAGGATAGCGAACATGCCCTATACCTGCATTACCAATCAGGCTTCGCATATGTCGTGTTTGGAAAACGTCTTTTACATAACCGTTGCTTTTATGCATGTAAAAGGTATTGGCGTCACAAGTCACAATACCTGCTGCATCTTGTCCACGGTGCTGCAGAACCAACAACCCATCGTAGAGTAACTGGTTAACTGGGTTTTTGCCTACAAGACCTATAATTCCACACATGCGATGGGGATTTCCTTAATGAAAATTTACTACAAAAAATTAATCAAAACTAACGTATTTAGTGACCGTGCTAGGCAACCAAGGCAATACCGATTTAACTAATGTTTCTAATGGGGCACTAAACATTGCATTGGTCCAACGAATGTCTTTAGGTATGCTGGTTAAACCCGCTAAAAACACCAATACACATACAATTAAAAGACCACGTGCAAAACCAAAAAATGCACCCAGCAAACGGTTAAAACCACCCAATCCTATTTTTTTAAAAACCCCCGATATTACAAACGAAAGTAAATTTGCAATTAACAAGACCGCTAATAATAAAATAATAAAAGCCGCCAATACTTTCAAAGGCTCACTCGGTATACCTTCTGACAATAGCGGTGAAAGTTCAGATGCGTAAGTACGTGCTACGTATAGGGCAGCAACCCAGCCGGCAATTGCTAAAAATTCTTTAATTGCACCACGCATAACACTAACAACAATTGAAATACCAATGATCAATAAAACAATAATGTCAAAAACTGTCAATTAACAAAACACCTTTATTTTTTACTTACAATCAATCCAGTTAAGCCAGCATCTTTAATGTTCTCCAACGCTATCGCTGCCTCGTTTTTGCCATCAAACAAAGTGGTACGTAAACGTGTTTTTTCACCCTTAGATGTGTCGACCTTCTCAGTAAGCGATTGATACCCAAGCTCATCCAATTGCATTTGTAGTTTTTTAACATTAGTTGGGTCAGAAAAGACACCAATTTGCACAAAATATTGGCTTGCAGACGTCACCTTAGGTGCCCCTTTTTTCACTTCGGCCAACTTCTCTTTCTTCTTTTCATCCGCTTGCTTGGTGATAGGTTTTTTTTCTTCAGCTTTAGTAGTTTTTTTGGCCGCAGGCTTAGTCTGTAAAGATAACTCTACAATCTTTTCATCTATTATTGTTTCATTTTGAATGATTGAAACTTGATCTTCAGGTATAACAGTAGAATCAAACCCTGACGGATCCGCTTGATTTAATGCAACTTCATTATCTAGCGTAATGGTAATGTCCTGCTCAAAGTCGGTGAGTGAACGGTCTTTTAATACCATTGGTAAAATAATGATCATTAATAAAACAAGTGCAATTGCACCGACCAGACGTCGTCTTGCTTGTTTTTTAAAGTTTAATTCTTGGTTAGATTGATCTTTACTCATTGGGTAACCTAGAAAATTTTAATGCTTTGAGTGCATCAGCAACTGTATAAAATGAACCGAACGCGACTATTCTATCACTCTTACCGACTTCTTTATAGGCTGTATCAAGTGCATCAGCGACATTTTCAAACAAAAGAACAACAGCGTTACTGTTTATTGCTTTTAGGCTAGATGCTAGCGCTTTTGTTGTTGCACTCCGAGCATTTTTTAATCCAGCCAAGTACCAAATATCCACTACTGGGTCCAGCAACTCAATGACACTATTTATATCTTTATCAGCTAACATCGCAAACACAGCTAACGTTCGCCCCTCGCAGGGCTGTGCCTTTAGATTGCTTGCTAGTGATTGTGCTGCTTGTGGATTATGCGCAACATCAGCTATTACCAACGGACTATCACTTAATTGATGAAAGCGACCAACCAACTCAAGCTCACTTAATGCGCTACGAATGATAGATGCTGGCACCGGTAATTCTACAGATAACCCTAGTACCGCTGTGATTGCACAAGCTGCATTATTCAATTGAAAATCACCTTGCAATGCAAGATTATTCAGTACTAACTGATCTGTTTTAGATACAAACATCCATGCTTCAGATGCTTTTTCCACACTAAAATCACGATTAATTAAATGCAAATCTGCGTTAACTTTTTTAGCATAACTTGCAATACTATTTGGCGAGTCAAGCTCACCACATATCGCTAATTTACCAGAGCGGAAAATTCCCGCTTTTTCTCTTCCAATTAGCTCTCGCGTACCACCCAAATATTCCACATGATCAAGATCAATCGAAGTGACAATGGCGCAGCTTGGTTCAAATACATTCACTGCATCTAATCGTCCACCCATACCGACTTCCAGAAGCATAATATCTAAATCAGCTTGCATAAGATGCCAAACAGCTGCCAAAGTGCCAATTTCAAAATAAGTTAGCGTGATATCACCGCGAGCAAGCTCAACCGCCTCAAATGCTAAGCATAAGTTCCCATCTGATATATTTTGTTCATTAATACTCACGCGCTCGTTATATTCAATTAAATGAGGTGAGGTGTAAGCACCTACTTGATAACCAGCTTGGTGATAAATATGCGCCAACATCGCACAAGTAGATCCTTTGCCATTAGTACCGGCAATAGTAATAATTGGAAAATCAGGGTGAAGCTTTAGCTTGTTCGCAACTTCACGCACTCTATCCAAACCCATGGCAATGGATTTAGGGTGTTGCGCCTCAATATACGTTAGCCACTGCGCTAATGTAATAGGCTTTGGAAGTGATTTTTTCACAGAAGAAGCGTTAAAATTTTATGCTGATTGACTCGAATGCATTAATGATGCTAATAATTTAGCTATGGTGTCGCGCATTTCTCTGCGATCAATAATCATATCAATCGCACCATGCTCTAATAAAAACTCAGCACGCTGGAATCCATCTGGCAATGTCTCTCGCACTGTTTGCTCAATTACTCTTGGACCCGCAAAACCGATTAAAGCGTTAGGCTCAGCGATGATGATATCTCCCAACATGGCGAAACTAGCTGACACACCACCCATAGTTGGATCTGTAAGCACAGAAACAAATGGTAGACCAGCCTCTGATAACTTAGTCAATGCTGCACTTGTTTTTGCCATTTGCATAAGTGACAACAAGCCTTCTTGCATGCGTGCGCCACCGCTAGCTGCTACACAAACAAGCGGCGCATTATTCTTAATTGACGCTTCAACACCTCTCACAAAGCGTTCGCCAACAACAGAACCCATAGAGCCACCCATGAACTTAAACTCAAAAGCAGCAACTACCGTCGGTTTTTCTAAAATAGTTCCTTGTATAACAACAAGCGCATCTTTCTCACCAACATCTTTTTGTGCCGCTTTCATACGATCGATATATTTTTTGCTGTCTTTAAACTTCAATGCATCAATAGGTTGAACATTTGAACCTATTTCCACTCGATTTTCTTTATCAAGCAAGCAATCAATACGTTGCCGTGCCGAAATACGATTATGATGGTTACATTTTGGACAAACTTCCAAATTGTCATCTAAATCAGTTCGGTAAAGGACTGTTTGACAAGCAAAACATTTACTCCATAAGCCCTCTGGCACATTGCGCTTTTGCGCTGAACCCACGACACGCTTAATTTTTTGTGGAATTTTATCTACCCAACTCATAATGGCTCCAATTTTCTTTAATCAATCGCTGTACGCAGATCTTGCATGAGCACGCTTATATTTTCGAACAAGTCATCTTCACTAGACTGCTCAACGGTAAGAACAGTTCGACTACCAACAACGATAGCATCAGCAAATTTTGCGACTAACTTTGCTGTTTCCGCATCTTTTACACCAAAACCAACCCCGACTGGCAAATCAGTCTTTTCACGTATTTTTTTAACGCGACTTTCAACTTCAACAATATCTAAATTAGCTGCGCCAGTCACACCTTTCAATGAAACATAATATAAAAAACCTGATGCTTGATTAACAATTAAATCAATACGAGCAGATTCGGTAGTTGGCGACAATAAGAAAATACTATCTATTTCATTGGCATGTAACAGACCAATAAAGTCTTTTGACTCCTCAGGTGGGTAATCAACAGTCAACACACCGTCTACACCTGCGCCTTTAGCTAGCTGGGTAAATGTCTCAGCACCCATGGCTTCAATTGGGTTGGCGTAACCCATCAATATTACTGGCGTATCTGAATCTTCCTGTCGAAAATCTTTAACCATCTCTAATACTTTACGTAAGCCTACTTTATGCACTAAAGCTCGCTCACTGCCGCGCTGAATGACAGGGCCATCAGCCATCGGGTCTGAAAATGGAACGCCAAGCTCCAACATGTCCGCACCATTTTTTACTAATGTATGCATTAATTTAACAGTATGCTTTGGATGCGGGTCACCTGCAATCATGTAAGGGATAAGTGCTTTTTTATTGTTAGCTTTTAATGAATGAAATCTAGATTGGATACGAGACATGTTTATATGTGTTTTAATTAAATAGTGGTTTATTAAATATTTTATTTATAAAGTGATATTTGATAGCTTAGCGACTGTATTAATATCTTTATCACCGCGACCAGATAGGTTAACCAAGATCACTTCATCTTTATGCATGGTTTTAGCCATTTTTTCTGCGTGTGCTAATGCGTGACTGGTTTCTAAAGCCGGAATAATGCCTTCAGTCAGGCACAGACTATGGAATGACGTCATCGCTTCGTCATCAGTAACAGCTACATATTCAGCTCGTTTAATGTCTTTTAACCATGCGTGCTCTGGACCAACACCTGGATAATCTAGCCCTGCAGAAACTGAGTGTGTTTCAATAATATTGCCATCGTCATCTTGCATTAAATAAGTACGATTGCCGTGTAGCACACCAATCGCACTGTTGGCTGTTAACGGCGCAGCATGTTGTCCTGTTGATATACCATGCCCTGCTGCTTCAACACCAATTAACCTCACATTTGGCAAATCAATATAAGGATAGAATATACCCATTGCGTTTGAGCCTCCACCTACACAGGCAACTACTGCATCCGGCTGTCGCCCAACCATTTCTTGCATTTGCTGCTTACATTCCACACCAATAACTGCTTGAAAATCTCTTACCATCATGGGATAAGGGTGCGGACCTGCGACAGTTCCAATAATATAAAAGGTATTCGATACATTAGTCACCCAGTCGCGCATGGCCTCGTTCAATGCATCTTTAAGCGTTTTAGAGCCACTTTCTACTGGGACAACGGTTGCACCAAGCAACTTCATCCGATAAACATTGGGCGCTTGACGTTTCACATCTTCACTGCCCATATAGACAACACATTCCAAACCTAAGCGTGCCGCAATCGTTGCTGTAGCAACGCCATGCTGCCCTGCTCCAGTCTCTGCGATGACGCGTGGCTTGCCCATACGCTTGGCTAATAATGCTTGCCCAATCGTATTATTTACTTTGTGCGCACCCGTATGATTTAAATCTTCACGTTTTAAATAAATTTGGGCCCCACCAACTTGCTTAGACCAACGCTCTGCATGATATATAGGGCTTGGGCGACCAACAAAATGCTTTAAATCATATGCATATTCGGCTAAAAATTCTGGATCGTGACGATATTTTTCATACATCGCCCGCAGCTCATCAAGCGCTTCGACTAAGGTCTCTGCGACAAAGGTACCACCAAATTTTCCGAAATGGCCATGCGCATCCGGCATATCATACAACTGCATCAAATACTCCTTGTGTCTTTTACTGTTTGCATAAATGTCTTAACTTTTATCGGATCTTTTATGCCTTTACTAAGCTCAACACTACCACTAACATCGACAGCATAAGGTTGAACTTGCTTAATTGCAGACGCTATATTTTCTGCTGATAGCCCGCCTGCCAAAATAATAGGTTTTGGTAGGTTCTTAGGAATTAAATTCCAATCAAAACTTAATCCTGTACCACCGAAAGCAGATTCTGAATAAGTGTCCAAAAGCAACGCTATTGCACTTCTAAAATCAATTGCGCATTGTACCAAATTTGTATCCGACTTAACGCGAATTGCCTTAAAATAAGGCAAAGAAAATTGCTGACAATCCAACGCGGTCTCATCCCCATGAAATTGCAATATAGTTAGCGGAACTTTAGCTAAAACATGATCAATTTCTGTTTTTTCAGCATTCACAAACAATCCGACCAAACTAACGAAAGGGGGCAATGCATTAGCAATCTCTATAGCTGCTTCTAGGGCAACATTACGTGGACTTGGTGCATAAAACACGAGCCCAATTGCATCCGCTCCTGCTTCGACAGCAATCAAAGCATCTTTTACCGAAGTGATACCACAAATTTTAGCACGAACATACATTTTTAATCTTTTTGGCTTTCGTAAAAACACTAGCGTATATTAAACTCGAATCAATGTCACAATTTACTAGTGAATATTATATCTACTAAACAAACCACTATGCGAGTA
>CAZJUK010000105.1:0-6595 GCA_964549145.1 uncultured Methylophilaceae bacterium | reverse complement strand
GCCGACGTCTTGTTCGCCTGAACACCGTGCACTTTTATTATTTACCTTATAAATATAATCATGAGCTAACATCTAAAGATAGATTGACCAATACTTGTCGCCATGCAAACCTTGCCAAAAAAGCACTTTTAAGCTAATCTTTGCGGCTTAATAAACTTTTGTTTTAGAAATGCTATCTTGAAAAATCCTTTGGAGTCAGTGCTAGGCACTATTATTTTAGGCCTAATATTAACTTTGGTATTAGTTGGCTTCCTGAAAAATTATTTAGTGGCAGGTGGGTAGCATGGATCCAATGATTCCAGGCATTATTCGTTGGGTGCATTTGCTATCAGGCATTACATGGGTAGGTCTGCTCTACTATTTTAATTTTGTGCAAATGTCGGCGGTAAAAGCGGCAGCAGTAGATGGTGGCGCCGCAACTATAAATAAGCACATTGCACCGCGTGCTTTGCTATGGTTTCGTTGGTCCGCATTGGTCACATGGTTGGCAGGTGCAGGTTTATTAGGGCCTGGCTTTGTAGACGCTTTCATGCTGCGCAATGGTTATGAAGGTATCGGCATCGGTGCTTGGTTAGGCACTATTATGCTCCTGAATGTTTGGGGTTTGATTTGGCCAAATCAGAAAAAGATTTTAGGATTTGTGACTGCCAGTGATGAAGATATTACAAAAGAAAAACGCATTGTAATGTTAGCTTCACGTACTAATGTCATGTTGTCGATTCCGATGTTATTTTTTATGGCAAACGGTTTCTCGCATCGATCAGCCCTTGGTTTGTAGTTATATTCAGGCTTTAACGGCGGCCTTAGCCGCCGTTTTTAGTTTGTAGTAGCAAAGAATTTATAGTCACTAGAGTTTTAATAATTTAAGAATATTTGAAATAACATGTCGCAACATTTAATGAACACATATAACAAGCTAGACGTGGCTTTTGTCAAAGGCACAGGTGTTTGGCTCTACGATGCTAATGACAATGCGTATTTAGATGCGTTGTCTGGCATTGCAGTTAACGGTTTAGGCCATGGGCATGCCAAGTTAGTTAAGGCGATTAGTCAGCAGGCGGCTAAATTAATTCATGTATCTAATATTTACTATATTGCTGAGCAAGAAAAACTGGCTGATAAACTGGCTCAAATTTCTGGCATGGATAAAGTGTTTTTCTGTAATTCAGGCTGTGAAGCTAACGAAGCAGCAATTAAACTGGCTCGCCTATACGGACACAATAAAGGCGTTGATGCACCTGAAATTATTGTGATGCAAAATTCGTTTCATGGGCGAACGATGGCAACATTATCTGCCACAGGGAGTCGTAAAGCACATTCAGGCTTTGAGCCTTTAATGAGTGGCTTTGTACGTGTGCCATTTGACGACTTGGAAGCCATTGAACAAGTGGCTGCGCGTAAAAATAAAGTCACTGCAATATTGGTCGAGCCTGTGCAAGGTGAAGGTGGTATTCATATACCTGCAGACATGAAAGCCTATCTCCAGGGGTTGCGTAAAATTTGCGATGATAACGGCTGGCTTTTAATGTTTGACGAAGTGCAAAGCGGTATTGGCAGAACGGGTACATGGTTTGGTTTTCAGCATGGAAGCATTATGCCTGATGTGGTGACCTCGGCTAAAGGTTTGGGCTCTGGGATGCCAATTGGTGCATGCCTAGCGAGTGGGGTGGCAGCAGAAACGTTTGTACCTGGTAAGCACGGCTCTACATTTGGTGGTAACCCTTTAGCAATGGCTGCAGGATTGGCAACGCTTGAAGTGATTGAAGAAGAGAAATTGCGTGACAATGCAGAAAAGATGGGTGATTGGATTAATCAAGCATTCATGAAAGTGTTTGCCGACCATGAATCCGTTATGCAAGTGCGTAATGCAGGGTTAATGATTGGTATTGAGCTTGATCGGCCATGTGGTGAGTTAGTTCAATTAGCATTGGCTGAAAAATTATTAATTAATGTCACAGCAGATAAGGTGATTCGTTTACTACCACCACTAATTATCAACGAAGAAGAAGCCGCTGAGTTAGTAAAAAGGCTCAGTAAAATTGTCAAAAAATTTTTAGAAATAAACACATAATATGAGTATTAAACATTATTTGCAGTTTAACGACCTTGATAAGGGCGAAATAGAACATATCTTTGAGCGTGCAACTTGGATTAAGACGCAATTCAAAGGATTTAAAAAGTATTGGCCATTATCAGACCGTACATTGGTGATGATTTTTGAAAAAGCCAGTACTCGTACCCGTTTGTCATTTGAGGCTGGTATGCACCAATTGGGTGGCGCAGCTATCTACCTAAACACGCGAGATTCGCAATTAGGACGTGGTGAGCCTGTGGAGGATGCCGCGCAAGTGATTTCACGCATGAGTGATATGGTGATGATCCGCACCTTTGAACAAAGCATTATTGAGCGCTTTGCTGCTAATTCGCGTGTGCCAGTAATCAATGGACTCACCAATGAATATCATCCTTGTCAGATTTTAGCCGATATCTTCACTTATATTGAGCATAGAGGCTCAATTAAAGGCAAAACAGTGGCTTGGATAGGCGATGCAAACAATATGTGCAATACCTGGTTGCAAGCAGCTGAAGTGTTGGATTTTAAAATGCACATTTCAACACCTCCCGCTTATAAAGTAGAGCCGGAGAATGTTAATTTAAGCGGTACAGATCATTTTGAATTATTTAAAGATCCAATGGATGCGGCAAAAGGTGCCGACTTGTTAACGACAGATGTCTGGACGAGTATGGGCTATGAGGCTGAGAATGAAGCGCGTCGTAAAGACTTTGCTGATTGGAAGGTGGATGAAGAAATGATGCAAGTTGCCGCAAAGGATGCATTGTTTATGCACTGCCTGCCAGCACATCGTGGTGAAGAAGTGACTGCAGGCGTGATCGATGGTGCTAATTCAGTTGTATGGGATGAAGCAGAAAATAGATTGCACGTGCAAAAAGCATTAATGGAATATTTATTATTAGGAAAAGTGAAGTAATGAGCGACATTAAAAAAGTAGTATTGGCTTACTCTGGCGGTTTAGATACTTCCGTTATCTTAAAATGGTTGCAAGACAATTATCAGGCAGAAGTGGTGACATTTACAGCTGATTTGGGTCAAGGCGAAGAGCTAGAGCCAGCGCGTGCGAAAGCGATTGCTGCGGGTGTAAAAGAGATTTATATTGACGATTTGCGTGAAGAGTTTGTACGTGATTTTGTGTTTCCAATGTTTAGAGCGAATACAATTTACGAAGGCGAGTATTTGCTTGGCACCTCGATTGCCCGCCCGCTCATTTCTAAGCGCCTGATTGAAATTGCAAAAGAAACCAATGCTGATGCTGTTTCACATGGCGCGACAGGTAAAGGTAACGATCAGGTGCGTTTTGAGTTGGGTGCTTATGCGCTTAATCCAGAGATTAAAATTATTGCGCCTTGGCGTGAGTGGGATTTATTAAGCCGCGAAAAGTTGATGGATTATGCGAGAAAAAATGGCATTGAAATTGATCAGAAACATAAGCAAGGCGGCAGCCCATACTCAATGGATGCAAATTTATTGCACATTTCTTACGAGGGACGTCATTTAGAAAACCCTGCGGCAGAAGCGGAAGAAAGCATGTGGCTTTGGAGCGTTAGCCCAGAGAATGCGCCGAATGAACCCGAGTTCTTAGATATTGAATACAAGCAAGGTGATATTGTTGCGTTGAATGGTAAAGCCATGAAAGCGCACGAAATATTAGCAGAGTTAAACCGCGTCGGCGGCAAACACGGCATTGGCCGTTTAGATTTGGTTGAAAACCGCTATGTGGGTATGAAAGCGCGCGGCTGCTACGAAACACCGGGCGGTACTATTATGCTCAAAGCACATCGCGGCATTGAAAGCATCACGCTAGACCGTGAAGTGGCGCATTTAAAAGATGATTTGATGCCACGTTATGCCACCTTAATTTACAACGGTTACTGGTGGAGCCCTGAGCGTTTAGCACTGCAAACGCTTGTTGATCACACACAAGTAAATGTGAATGGCTGGGTGCGCGTGAAGCTTTATAAAGGTAGTGTATCTGTCGTCAGTCGTGATAGTAAAACAGATTCATTATTTGATGAAGAAATAGCGACTTTTGAAGATGACGAAGGTGCTTATGACCAAAAAGATGCCGAAGGTTTTATTAAGTTAAATGCGCTGAGATTGCGTATTGCTGAAAAATTCAGGACATCTAAAAAATAAATGCAAAAAGTAATTGTTTATGACTCAACTCTGCGTGATGGCGCACAGGCGCAGGGTGTTTCATTTACCGTAGAAGACAAACTCAAAATCGTCCAACAACTAGATGATTTGGGCGTGAGCTATATTGAGGCTGGTAACCCAGGCTCTAATCCAAAAGATTTAGCTTTCTTTGAGCGAGTGTCATCGTTAGACCTTAAGCACGCTAAAATTATTGCTTTTGGTAGTACACGTAAAATCGGCATCAAAGCAAAAGAAGATAAAAACCTCCAATCACTATTAAGTGCCAACACAGACTCAGTTGCTATTTTTGGTAAAAGCTGGGACTACCAAGTGACTAATATTTTGCGTACCACATTGGCAGAAAACTTAGCAATGATTAGCGACACCATTTCTTACCTTAAGCAGCAAGGTAAAGAAGTGGTGTTTGACGCTGAACATTTTTATGATGGTTATAAAACTAATCCTGAGTATGCCATGCAAACATTACAAGTAGCAGCTGATGCTGGTGCCGATGTCTTGTGTTTATGTGACACCAATGGAGGGTCGTTTCCCGATGAAGTATTAAAGCTCACTCAAGCCGTCGTGTCCCGCTTTGTCTCACTTGGTTCAAGCACGCAAGTCGGTATCCATTGCCATAATGATTGTGAAATGGCCGTAGCCAATTCAGTTGCGGCAGTGCAAGCCGGTGCAGTACAAGTGCAAGGTACTATTAATGGCATTGGTGAGCGTTGCGGCAATGCTAACCTATGCTCAATCATCCCTAATCTGCAACTTAAATTAGGCCTAGGTTGTATTCCTGCTTTACTTATGCCTAATTTATCAGCAGTTGCACGATTTATTAGTGAAGTTGCCAATGTGCCATTTAATGAAAAGGCGCCATATATTGGTACTGATGCCTTTTCACATAAGGGCGGCATGCATATTGATGCAGTTAGAAAGAATCCTAATTCTTATGAACATATTGAACCTGATCAAGTAGGCAATACACGACATATTTTAGTATCGGAAGTATCAGGTAGAAGTGCATTGCTAGCTAAGCTTCAAGCGATTGATCCGACACTTACGAAAGAATCACAAGAGACCAAGCATGTGCTAGGGCAATTAAAAGCGCTAGAGCATGAAGGTTATCAGTTTGAAAATGCTGAGCATTCATTTGATGTGCGTGTGCGTAAACTATTAGGTAAGCATCAAACGTTTTTCGAGCTACAAAAATACCATGTTAATTCAGAAGCGCCCTCCAAAAGTGAAAGCAGTGCAACTGCGACGATTTCATTTTTGGTCAATGGAGAGTCTGCAATGGCAACCGCGCTGGGTTATGGCCCTGTTAACGCCTTAGATAAAGCAATGCGTAAAGCGTTGCTTCACTTTTACCCAGCAATCAAAGATGTAAAATTGACAGATTACAAAGTGCGTGTGCTTGATTCTAATTTAGCGACGGCTGCTAAAGTGCGAGTGATTATTGAATCATCAGATGCGCATAGCAGTTGGAATACAACAGGTGTTTCGACGGATGTTACTGAGGCTTCTTGGATTGCGTTACAAGATGCGATTGAATATAAGCTCATACGAGATGCTGAGTAAGCTTAAACCTTATAGTTAGGGGATAGCATGACAAGCTTTAATTGTTCTTGATCTACTGGCCGCATGGTCACTTGCTGGTAGGACAATATCCCTAACTCTGCATGTAAAAACTCACGTAAACCACCTTGCCGTTCAAGTACATCATGTTGCTTCCAGAACTGATCAAACTCTGAGCTCGCTTTTGATAACTCTACCACCAACCTCTGCAATTCAGGTTCTTCTAATCGTCTGCTACAGTCAGCTCTAAATTCAGCCACTAAGCGGCGACTCCGCGCTTCCCAATTGATGACAAAATCTTTGGCATTTGGCTGTGTAAATACTAAGCGTAACAAGTTGGGTGTAATACTGCTTTCATCTTGCACTAGCCAGTCACCAAACAAGGTTCCAGCTTGTGGGTTCCAAGCAAGAATATTCCAAGTGCGGCCTAATACGTAAGCGGGTACATTAATATATTTTAACATTGTTGTTAAGGTGTTGGATGCTAAGTCTTCTTCAGGCACATGCCCTTGCGGGTCGCGTCGGCCAGATAGGTCAAACAAATAAGCACGTTCTGTTCTGTTTAATTTAAGTGCTAGTGCCATTCGAAGGAGTGCATCAGCAGACATATTCACGTCCCGACCTTGTTCTATCCAGGTATACCAAGTTGCGCTGATGCCTGCTAATTGAGCTACTTCCTCACGTCTTAAGCCTTTTGCACGCCTTCTTGCACCTGTAGGAAAGCCGAATTCCTCAGCTATTCCACGATGTCGAATAGCTTGTAAAAACTCACCTAACTCTTGCCGTCTCTTATCTATTTTGTTT